>NZ_JBQGUZ010000005.1:0-193150 GCF_052078135.1 Acinetobacter lwoffii | reverse complement strand
CAGAATAACTTTCAACTTTTGCCAGTGTTGATCTGTCAGCATGGTACGAGGCATAGCGAATAGTAAAATTGGGTTTGGCGATTTGATTTTACTACTTCGCTATTTTTTTAAGCTAAAAGTGTCAACACACCCTATAGAACCAAAAATTTCTTTGTTTAAAGATAAAGCGATATCGAAGGATAAAGCTGGCTGCCAAGAAAAAATATCACCGGCAGAAATAGCATTTGAGCTGTTCAGTTTCGAGAAGGCCAATCTTTAGTGATCACCAAATAAAAATGCAAAGAAATTTTAGGGAATAAATTTTATGAAAAAGCAGATTTCTATCTTTGGACTTGCTCTTGTTTCGGGTTTAATGAGTGCCTGTGGCGGTGGTGAGGGAAGTAGCTCAGACAGTCCTACTGTCACTACACCTCCAAATGTTCCTAAGGAAAGTATTTCCCCTGAGCTTTCAGAGGAGTTTGTCCCGTTTGAAGATCAGGATATTGTAAAGAAAATTCGCGATAAAATTTCCGGAAATACCAGTAATGATACCGACTATAATGTTGCTCTAGGTCACATGATTGGAGAAGTATTCGCAGATTATCCTTATGGGCGTACTGCACGTATTATCAAAATTTATAATTTGGGCATCAATAGTATTAAATATCCAAATCTGATCTGTTCGGAAGTCAATACCACTGGTTCGGTCAAAACCCTGAAATTAAAAACAGATAAAGATAACTGTATTATTCTGGATAAAACTTACCGTAAAGGCTCAAACATTACTCAGACGGTGAATGGTGACACGACGACTTTAAGCTTTAGCAATGTCCGTTATGGTTCAAATGTAGATTTTAATCTCAAGGACGACTACCTGATTTCTGGCACAATTGTGCATCGTAAAACCAAAAATAACATGGGGCAATCCGAATCTTATCAAATCGATCAGTTGGAATTCCAGCGTATCGCCGAGACCGGTCAGGCAGGTACTTCTGGAATCGCGTTTGATACAAAGAGCAAAGAATATCTGCAGGTGCGTAATTATAATTACAGCTTGGTCGATGATTATGGCAGTGGCAGTGGCAGTGGCAGTGGCAGTAATGGGATTCGTACCTTAACCAGTCGTGGTACGATTATCGGTCAGCCTGATCTGGCAGATTATCGTTACAGTTTTGATTTTAATACCACGACACCATTTAAAATGGATGAAACCGTATTAAATAACTATAAGCATTTGCCAAAAGAGGGCGTGCTTAGAATTAAGGACAGCGATGATCAGGTAATTGAGGTCAAACAGAACCAGCCTGAATCATTGAAGGCTACTGTTTATTTCAATGGCAGTGAAATTGATGACCTGCTATGGTCTACCATTATCGGTGATAAACAATAATTCGAGATGTCAAAAAAGCCCTGTATTTCCAGGGCTTTTTTTATTATTGATTGGGGAGAAGTTTTTATTACAAAACTATTTTGAATAGCCGTGCTAATAAATCAGGTAACTGTAGCATCCAATAACAATTCGGCGGGATAAACCGCTTGCCATGAAGTTTTAAACTGTTTATGCACTTGGTCAATTGGGAAAGTACTGAGTTTTGCAATATTTTGCGCTTTTTGAATATTGTCGGCGCGCATATATGCAATCAAATAGTCCTGACCATGAAGTTGCAGATAAAACCAGGACTCGACATGAACCTGTTCAGCCTTAAGCGTTTCAATTACTTCGTCTTGACGTGCTTTCAAAGTACGCTGCCAGTCATGAACTTGCTGCATGTGTAAGGGCTTAAGTTGAATGAGAACTGCGCCGACATCCATAATTTTAATTTTCTTTTGAGTATCATCATTATATAAATGATTTATATGAAAAAAGCGACCTGAACCGGTCGCTTTTAAGTTGTTAAGAGGCATTTAGTTGGGTTGAACCAATCCAGTGCTTGGAAAACTGATAGGCAGCACGTCCTGAACGTTGACCGCGTGCCTGACACCAGCGTAGGGCTTCAGCACGGGTTTCTGGCGTGAGTTCCATGTCTGCCTTTTTGAGATAATGTTCTACAATTTCTAAATACAGGTTCTGATCCATTGGATAGAAAGACAGCCATAAACCAAAACGGTCAGATAGCGAAATTTTCTCTTCAATCGCTTCCTGAGGATGCAATTCGGTATATTGCGGAACATCAACCCGGGTAACTGGGGTATTTTCATGCATAAATTCGGGTAATAAATGACGACGGTTACTGGTCGCATAAATCACAAAATTGCTGGAACCGGATTGTAAAGAGCCATCTAAAACACTTTTTAAACTGCGATAATTTTCATCTTCGGCATTAAAAGCCAGATCATCACAATAGACAATAAACTTCTCTGGACGCTCTGCAATGAATTGCTGAATCTGAGGCAGATCGGATAAATCATCCCGTTCGATTTCAATTAATCGTAACCCTTGATCTGCATACTCGGTGAGTAGGGCACGCACAATTGAAGATTTTCCTGTACCGCGAGAACCGGTCAGCAAGACATCATTGGCAGGTAAGCCGTTTAAAAACTGCAACGTGTTCTGGATGACTTTTTCTTTTTGCCGCTCAATTCCTTTTAAATCGGCCAGCTCTATCTGTCTAAGTTGATGAATAGGTTTGAGTTCACCATGTTGCCATTTATAGGCATGAGCAGAAAAATCAGGAATTTGTTTTAGTTCGGGCAGACTTTGCTGAAGTTGCTGTAGAACAGTCGAAAGGGCATTTAAAATATGGTCAGGTAACTCAATTTTCGCCATGATTTAACATTACAGATTTAAAATTATGGCTAAGATAGTACCATTGCAAAATTCACAGTCAAAGCCAGAAAAGTATGATAATTTGCTTAAAGTAGAGAATTTTCGTTATTGTAGAGGATAGAAAATTTGTACACATTTTCTGGCTCTGGGTACGAGCTGTATCAAGAATAAATATAGGGAAAAGGCAGATGCTGTTTAAAGATTTTACTCAGGATATTAATCCACATCAGGCCTATCGTATTAAAAAGCTCAAGCAGCAGCTGCAACAGGCTGAGTCCTATGAGGAATGGAAATATATTGCCCTGAAAATAGATGAAGAATCAGGTGCACAGGAATGGAAATTTGATAACAGTTCACCCTACTTTGATGCAGAAGTGATTGCACATCGTCTGGGTAAATTACGACGCTATCGACAACAAAAGCGTACCCGTGACCTGATGTATATTTTGCGCGAAGGCCTGAGCTACGATATTGCCAACATTGCCCATCCTCTATTGTTTACCGAAGCTTATGTGGGCACTAAAAGAATTATTGAAGATTATGTGGAGCAAGTCAGCCAAGGCTTAGCCTATATTGCTTCAATAGACTGTACCTGTCTCAGTATGGAAGAAAAAATCGAATATTTTCAGCATTGTCAGCGCGCCTATGGCCAGCCAGCCCTGATGTTTTCCGGTGGTTCGACGCTGGGTCTGTTTCATACTGGTGTATGCAAAGCCTTAATGGAGCAGGACTTGTTGCCGAAGGTAATGTCCGGTTCAAGTGCGGGTGCCATCATGACCGCCATGTTAGGTGTATCCAAACCTTCGCAATATATTGATATTTTGAAAGGCCATAATTTCTTTCATGAGGCTTTTCATTTCCGCACCATGAGTGAATTGATGAAAGGTAATGGTGGTCTGGCGGATGTAAAATATCTAAAAAAATTTCTGGTCGAAAATCTGGGTGATCTGACCTTCGAAGAAGCGCTTAAAACCTCAGGTCTGCATATCAATATTGCGGTTGCGCCTTATGATGCTGGACAGGATGCACGCATTTTAAATGCCTATACTTCTCCGGATTTACTGGTCTGGAGTGCAGTACTGGCTTCTTGTGCGGTGCCGATTCTGTTTCCACCGGTTCGTTTGACCAGTAAGCGCTATGATGGTCAATATACGCCTTATATGGGTTCAACCCACTGGGTAGATGGCAGTGTACGGAGTGATTTCCCACAGGAAAAAATGGCACGCCTGTATAATATCAATTATACCATTGCCAGTCAGACCAACCCGCATATCGTGCCATTCATGCAGGATGATATTTCACGTTTCCGTAAAGGTACCTTGAGCTGGCCGCAACGGATTGTTCGCCGTCAGGGCGCGGTGATTACCAAAGGCATGATGGATTTTGCCAGAGAGCATGCCGGAAGCTTACCTCCTGTACGCCGTCTGCTGGATCATGGCTATGGTGTAGTTGACCAGCGTTATTATGGTGATGTGAATATTGTCGGTAAATATAGCCTGCGCCACTATAGCTATATGTTGCAGAATCCACGGCCGTATCTGTTTAAAATTTTACAGCGTGAAGGCGAGCGTGCCACATGGCCGAAAATTTCCCTCATTGAGACTCAGGAACGGGTCGGGAAAACTATTCAGCATTGTCTGGAGCTGCTAAATTATCAGCATACACTTAATCCAATACCTGAATACATTGCCACGACTTAATTTAGATCATCTCGATATTTCTGATTTTGAACTACGAACCAAAGCCCGTAGTCTGGGTTTTGGTCGGCGTCTTTATTATGCCAAGGGAAATGCGCTCTGGCTAAAAACCCAGATATCGCATAGATCTGATAGTTTAATATCATCTCCACATGCTGAACTAGGCTGGCAACATGAGCTGGATTTTTATCAGGCTCATGCCAGCTCAGGTGATCTAAATTTTTTCCTTCCAAATCAAATTATTCAACAGCCTTTCAAGATCAATCATGAACAATTTGAGCAGGCCTTAATTCTGGTCGATGCGCCGGCGCATTTTCAGATCATGCCGCATCAGCAATCCATCACGCAAATTCGGCAACATTTGCTGCAAGCTGTGGAGCCTTTAATCTGCCTGCAAGAATTGGGTTATTTGCATGCCGATTTAAAGCAGGAACATTTTGTAAATAATCAGGGCAGGGTCTGCCTGCTTGATTTTGAGCATGTCCAAATACTCCATCAGAATGACCTGCATGAACTGAATGCGACACCGCGTTATATGGCGCCAGAACTGTTTCAAGGCCAAGCCAAAAGCTTACAAAGTGAAGTTTATGCTTTGGGTGTTATTTTTTATGAGTGGTTGAGTGATCAGCGTTTACAGGCGACCGACTATCTGGATTGGGCCTTTTTGCATTGTCAGCGTTTGAAGATTGAGTTACCGCAACACTTACAAGCCTTTCAAGGCTTATTAGAAGAGATGTTACGTAAGCAGAAGCAGCATAGATTTGCCGATTTCAAAGCTGTTAAAGATTACTTAATGACTGAAATTGAATGAGAAAAATACAATAAAACTCGGATTGTTTCTTATTTAATCAAACGAGTGTTTTTTTATGATAAACGGCTTGTCAGCTGGAAATGATCTCTATAATATACACAGCCATTGGGGACGTGGCGAAATTGGTAGACGCACTGGATTTAGGTTCCAGCGCCGTGAGGTGTGAGAGTTCGAGTCTCTCCGTCCCCACCAATCGATATTTGGGTAACTGGATATTGGGTGGAAGTAGAGGATTGGTGTAATGGTAGCATGACGGTCTCCAAAACCGTTCGTCAAGGTTCGAATCCTTGATCCTCTGCCAAAGTTTGAAAGAAATCCAACGCTAAGTTGGTACCCTGATGGGGACGTGGCGAAATTGGTAGACGCACTGGATTTAGGTTCCAGCGCCGCGAGGTGTGAGAGTTCGAGTCTCTCCGTCCCCACCATCATATTAAAGCAAGGCTAATGCCTTGCTTTTTTATTGCCTGAAATTTAAGGTCGGTTTTTTAGTACCAGACTTTTGCTGTCATGGTTGATGAACATCAATGCGTTCTGGATTTAAATTCTCCAGCGAATGATCATGCAAGGGCAGAACTTTAGCAAATTTCATGGTATTGCATGCAATCTGCATATTGAATAATTTAAATGTCATATGGATCAGTTCCATTGTGTTCATCAATTTTATATGTTGGTCTAAATAGAGTATTATTTGCTCAATAATGAATTAACTGCTTAATTTTTGATATAAAAGTATTTAGCTTTTTGCAGAACTACTTGTGAATCAGGTCTGATCGCTATAATATACACAGCCATGGGGATATGGCGGAATTGGTAGACGCACTGTGTTCAGGTCGCAGCGCCTTCTGGGCGTGAGAGTTCGAGTCTCTCTATCCCCACCATCATATTAAAGCAAGGCGAGTGCCTTGCTTTTTTATTGCCTGAAATTTGGTAAAGCTGTTGTTATTTATGCGGTATTGTATTCTGATTTCAAGCACTGGTTCAGACATTATTTATCAATAATAGTTTCAGTATTCTGAATGCCTATGTTGATCAAGATTAGAAATTCATTTGAGTTTTAATTTAAAATGCTGGAATTGAATCGAAATGAATAAAAATAACGAATGGGCAGTCATATCTTAAAATCAATCAAATTTTCGGCATATATTTTATAAAAAATTAAAAAATAGAACTAACTGTTTATTTTATAGTGGAATAGAGTGTGATCGCTTGTAAAATCGCTTGTCAATGCCGGTCTATCTCTATAATATACACAGCCATTGGGGACGTGGCGAAATTGGTAGACGCACTGGATTTAGGTTCCAGCGCCGCGAGGTGTGAGAGTTCGAGTCTCTCCGTCCCCACCAATCGATATTTGGGAAACTGAATATTGGGTAGAAGTAGAGGATTGGTGTAATGGTAGCATGACGGTCTCCAAAACCGTTCGTCAAGGTTCGAATCCTTGATCCTCTGCCAAAGTTTGAAAGAAATCCAACGCTAAGTTGGTACCCTGATGGGGACGTGGCGAAATTGGTAGACGCACTGGATTTAGGTTCCAGCGCCGCGAGGTGTGAGAGTTCGAGTCTCTCCGTCCCCACCATCATATTAAAGCAAGGCAAATGCCTTGCTTTTTTATTGCCTGAAATTTACTGAATAAAGAAAAGCCCATCGAAATGGGCTGAATAACTGGAGAATAGCGCTGTTGAGTCAGTGGAAAGATTAATTTATTTTTCTGCTCTTAAATAGAAGCAATCAGGCTTTTAAATGATCTTCAAATTCCTCGCCTAGTTGTAGTGCCAGGGCATTACCTGCCAGATCACAGGTCACCAGGCCATATTCTTTCTTGAAGCTGAAACTGAAACCACGATCATCCGCCAGGGTGCGTACCGAATATCCCAATTTTTCTAACCATAGTCGAAATGCAATCAAATTTTTCGCTTTAACCACTTTTTTCACGAGATCACTCCTTCATCATTGTTAAATCTTAAATAAGGGTGAAAAATTATCTTTTAAAGGGCAAATGCCTTTATTTAAATTAATTTAAATGAATTTGTGTATATAGTGAACATCGGTTGATTAAGAAAAAATCAATTTAAACGTTAAGTAAATGATTTTTATCATATTGAATAGGTTGTAACTAAATATTAAGTTTTTATAAGCTATAAATTTGGATAATTAATTTTCTAATTCAATAGCTTATTAGTGAAACAGGTTATTTCCTAATTTTATCAATCGTATGAAATAGAAAATTTCAGATCTAGAATGAGAAAATTAAAATCCAATCGACTTATTTATTAAAAGAATACCGGCTGCTGGTTTTCTGATCTTCAGCTCGATTTGCATGCTTTATACTGTCTGAAATGTAATTCTCAAACTGAATACCCGCACCATGACTGAATTAACCATTGAAGACTATGTGAATCAGCAAATTGAATTAATGCAGCAGCAGGGACTTGATCCGGTTGCTGTGATGTTGGGACATGAAGACTGGTTGAGCTTTAGTATTCAGTCGAAAGTGGCCTATACGCCTTTCGGCAGTGCCCGTCGTTATCAGCCTGCTTTAGGTGGCTTGCTACTGGTACGTATTGATGAAATGCAGGCGGTGCGTGTCGTGACTCAAGGTGAACTGGATACTTATGCACAAAGTAACCAGATTCTTTAACATTGCTTCATGCGATACATACGTTGTCAGTTTTAGTGAATAGAATCCAAGAAACTAGTTACTGCTATCCTACATATCATCATTCGGGATCGACATGGCCAATGTCACTTTTAAAGTTAAACGACAGACTAATGTCATGCTCTGAAAGCAGACATTTTATTTCTATTTTGGTTTACAGTTTAATTTTGAATAATGCCCATTATATTAAATGGGTGCAAATGAGAGAGGGTATCTAAATCTCACTTGTTAAAAATAGACAGTGAATCGTTCATGAAGTACATGGTTAAATATCCTAATATTACAAGCCATATCAGGATAATAATTCCTGCTGCCCAACGGTTTATAGGCCTTTCAACTAAGGTTTCTCCAAGAATTCTACAATCATCTACAATGTTTTGTGGGGTAAGCTTGATAACTAATAAAATACCTAAAGGTACAATAATAATATCGTCTAAATACCCAAGTACGGGAATAAAATCTGGAATTAAATCAATTGGTGAGAAGGCATAAGCAGCAATAATTAAAGCTAAAAACTTTACAGAATTGGGCGTTCGCTTGTCTTTTGCAATAAGCCAAACAACCAAGATGTCTTTTTTAATTGATTTAGCCCATTGCTTGATTCTTTGATACATAGCAAATATTAAAAGAACTATAGAGATTTAATCATAAGAGAGTTTTCTTAAAACAATATAGATTTTTATTATCCTATTACGATTTTCTAAAATTAACATAATACGCGTTATACGAAATGCTATTTTTTATTTTATACAAATTATATGTTTAGCGTATAAGTGAAAGCCCAATTCAAGTAAATTGGGCTTTTTTATTCACTTGTTAGGTTCCATGCTGATTATTTAAGCAATGTTCCACGAATTTCTCTAATTTAAATCAATATCATCCTGTTATTTATAAGTCATTATTTCATGTGTTGGAACTGAAATTGGTTTCTAAAAAAATAGAGGACTTGATTAATTATAAGAAAGCAAAAATGGCACAGAAAGACATTTTTTAGATGGAGATTCAACTTATTCCAATTTGTGCAAAATTTGTACGTGCCTTTCAATAACATTCTATGCATCGCAAATGACAAATAAGTAAGTCGGCTGAAGCATTGATCTTCAGCTTTGAATCCGGTTTAAAACTGATCTTTCAGGGTTCTTAAACGCTGGAATTCTTCCACGCTTTCTGCGCGCAGAAAAGGATTGGTTTGCAATTCATCTTCAATACTACTTGGCAGCGTGCACTGGCCTAGTATACGCAAACGCTCAATATGTTCGAAGCGTTCCAGAATTGCCGAATTGTCCGGTTCAACGTGTTTGGCAAACTGTGCATTCGATAATGTGTATTCATGGGTGCAATAGACTTGGGTGCGCGGTGGCAAGGCAGCCAGACGGGACAGTGAATGATACATCTGTGAATAGGTGCCTTCAAAAACCCGGCCACAACCCATGGCAAATAAGGTATCGCCGCAGAACAGCACATCAATCGCATCAATAAAATAAACAATATGGCCGAGTGTATGCCCGGGTACAGCAATCACCTGGATATCTATTCCATGAAAATTAAACTGTTCTTCCTGCTCAAGAGGATGGGTGATAAACGGAATTTTGCTTAGTTCTGCCCGTGGGCCATACACAGGCAGATTTTGTCCTTGGATCAGTTCCGGCACACCGCCAATATGATCTTTATGCCAGTGAGTCAGCCAGATTTGACTTACAGTTAAACCGTGTTCGGCACAATAGTCTTGTACCAATTTTGCTTCGGTTGGATCAATCACAGCCACCTGATGCGACGCGGTATGTTCAAGCAACCAGATATAATTTTGCAGTGAATTCTGGACATCAATACAGTGAATTTTAAAGGGTGTCATAGCACATCACATCAAATGAAGATTATAGATAAAGTAGCATAATTTCGGCTACTCTGGTGCTGGTTGATATCGTCTGATCATCCGCGATTACTTTCATTTATTCCAAATTTGAAAAATTTATAATTCCGGATCATCAATGCTCACCGCATTGCCGATGGTGTAAAAATGCCCGCCGGCTACATGATGAATACTTTTCCACTCTTCATCCACTTCATGATAATGCCAGTGGCCGTCGCGGAAGACCCGATCATCGGCATAGGCTGCAATCACCTTGCCAATAAACAGGTCATGCATTTGCTGGTTATGCGGCTCAGGAATCAGCTCGCAGAGTATCCAGGCCGCACAGCCTTGTACTACAGGAATATCAGCATCAGGAAAATGAAATAGTTCTACTCCGGATTGTGCCAGTTTGTCCGGCACATCATGCAGGCTCTGCGTACCCAGACGATAGACCATATTCAGTTGTTTCAATGTTGGAATTTGCAGCGCGAAATAACCTGAATTTTCAATAATATTTCGGGTTTTGGTGCTTTTATCCAGAACCACAGTCACTTTTGCGGGGCTGAATTCCAATGCGCATGCCCAGGCTGCTGCCATAACATCTGTATCCTGCTGATCTTGAGCAGATACCAGTACAGTAGGGCCATGGGTAATCAGACGATAAGCTTTTTCTAAGGGAACGCTTTGAATATGGGAGTTTGTCATGCAGCACCATTTGCTCTATTTATTTACTAGGCCAGATTAATGAGATCATTAACATATTCAAGTTCATTCTTGCAAAAAAGCTTTTAAACTAGAGATCGTTATATTCAGGAATTCAAAAAATGAAAATGTACCAGGTCGATGCGTTTACCACGGAACTGTTTAAAGGCAATCCTGCAGCCGTGATTGTGCTGGATGAATGGCTCGAAGATGGTCTGATGCAAAATATCGCCTTGGAAAATAATCTGTCCGAAACGGCTTTTGTTAAAGTCATCGATAGCGATAATTATGCCATCCGCTGGTTTACGCCAACCAAGGAAGTGGATTTTTGTGGTCATGCGACATTGGCCAGCAGCTTTGTACTATTCAATCAATTTGATACGGGGAAAACGATTCATTTTCATGTAAAAGATTTGGGAATTTTTGTGGTCAGCCAGGATGCGGATGGCAAGATCAGAATGAACTTTCCAATCCGTCGTGCAGAGCCAGTTGCTGAATATCCTGAGGCCTTAAGACAGGCTTTGAATAAACCGTTTAAACAGGTTTATCTGAACGCGCAGGGTTATATTGTTGAATATGAATCGGTACAGGATGTGCTGGATGAAACACCTGATTTTGAACTGTTGAAACAGTTGAATGGTAAGCGTACAGCCATTACTGCTCAGAATACTTATCTAGACGTCGCGATCACCTCACAAGACATGCAATATGACTGTATTTCACGTTATTTTGCACCGAGTAATGGCATCAATGAAGATCCGGTAACCGGTTCGATTCATACCGGAATTGCACCGCTCTGGGCCGAGAAGCTCGGTAAAAATGAATTGGTCGCTTATCAGGCATCAGCACGTGGTGGGGTGCTGTATTGTGCTTTGCAAGATCAGGAACGAATTGAAATTTCCGGTTATGGAAAGTTATATATGCAGGCTGAAATCTATCTTTAATTTTTATAATTACATAGAACTACATGTCGTCAGGCGAGGCGGCATGTTATTTTGATGGTTCGGCTTGGAATAGATTATTCAGAAAAAGAATCATTCTCTAAGATGGGCGCGAATAAAAATTTATATTTATAATTTGGATGAAGAATGTTGCTACGTTATAAAAATTTAAGTCTGGCTATTATATTGTCTGGCTGTAGTGTACTAAGTTTTGCACAGCCTGTTTTGGTGAAAACGGAACAGAATATTGAAGAATACCGACTGGATAATGGACTGCGCATTATCCTGGCACCGAATGATAAAGAAAATAAAGTTTTTATGAATACGGTCTATCTGACCGGCTCCCTGAATGATCCTCAAGGCAAGGGCGGTCTGGCGCATCTGCTGGAACATTTGGCCTTTAAAGGCACAGAAAATGTCAAAGGGGATGAATTCCAGCGTCGACTGGATCAATATACCTTGATGACCAATGCCAGTACCGACTATTACTCGACCAAATATACTAATGTGATCCGTCCTGAAAAAACTGCGCTGAGTGAAGTCATTTTTCTCGAAGCCGAACGCATGGACAAGCTGGTGCTTCAGGAAAAATATGTACCGACTGAAATTGATATTGTAAAACGCGAGCGTGAAATTCGTCTGGATCAGCCATTTTCAGTATTGATCGATCAGGTGTTTAAATCTGCTTATGGCAATCAGTATTTAGGCCGTTTGCCGATTGGTGACCTAAATGAGCTGCAATCAATCAATATGCAGGAACTAAACCATTTTTACCGTCAATGGTATGCACCGAATAATGCCTTTGTGGTCATTTCGGGCAAATTTGATAAGGCCGAAGTCTTAAAACAGCTGGATACGCATTTCAGTCCGATTCAATCCCGAAATGTACCAGCGCAAGTGAAAGTCCCAGCGCTTAAACCAGAGCAAATCAAACAGCGTGAATTTACAGTAAAGAAAGGCAGTGATCTGGCCAAGTTTAATCTTTATTTGAATCAATCCGAAGAAAGCATTAAAACGGCTTTGGCTGTTTCGCCAACGCTCTATACCTTGCAGCCAAGTGGACATCTCTATCAGAATATGGTGGAAACTGGGAAGTCAACAGCGGTGCAATCCAGTACCTGGCTGGATAAAGACTTTAATCTGGTGTTTATGGGAGCAATCTATGCTCCGAATCATCAGGCACAAGCGATAGAGCAGGGACTGATTCAAGGCGTAGAACAGAGTCAGCCATTTACCGAAGCAGAATTAAACCGGGCTAAAAATCTGACCCGAAATCAGGCCGACAATATTAAAAACAGTGCGACTGCTTTGGGTTCACGTTTAAGCGATTATGCAGTGGCGTATTCAGGTGACTGGAGCCAGTATTTTAAAGATCTGAATGCAATTCAAAGCCTGAGTGTGAATCAGGTCAATCAGGTCTATAAGAATTTTTTAAAACCTGAATACCGTATTTCTGGCAATATTTTACCTACCCCGGAAGATCAGAAGAAAGCGCAGGAACTGGCACAGACAGAAGCACCGGCAAAAACTCTGGATCAGCAGGCTGAAGCAGAAGAGCCAATGAAAGATGTCAGTGTCTATCAGGCTGAAGTAAAGCAATATGTCCAGGAATCCAAACAGTATTTGTACAGTAAAGACAAACAGATTCAGCGTGGCAAGTTGAAAAATGGCATTAAATACGCGCTGTTTCCGACGACTACCCGCGATGACAAGGTCTATGCCACAATTTCACTGGATTTTGGTACCGCTCAAAGCCTGATGAATAAAGGCGAGATTCTGGACCTGACGGCTTATTTAATGTTGCGCTCTTCGGAAACTCAAAGCTTGCAGCAGATTGCCGATAAAATTATTGAAGTAGGCGGTTCGGCAACTGCCGGTGCATCCGGCAATGGCCTGACCTTGCAGATCAGCGCCAAAAAAGAAAAGTTTGAAGAGTTTTTCCAGTATGTGGTTGATGTACTGAAAACGCCGGCATTTGAGCAAAGCCAGTTTGACTTGATCAAGAGTCAAACTTTATCCAGTCTGGATCGTCCTTACACTGAACCAGATACCGTGTCGAGCTTGACGATAGCGCGAACTCTCGAGATCTATCAGCCTGGCGATCTGCGTTTCCATTTCGAGCCTGAACTGGCCAAAAAACAGTATCAGAAAGCGACTCGCGAACAGGTTATGGCACTGTATCAGCAGTTTTTAAAAACCCAGCATGCACAAATCGCGGTCACAGGTGAGTTTAATCCAAAATCGATGCAAAAAACGCTGAAAAACAGTTTCTCAGACTGGAAAGCTACACAGCCTTATGAGCGTCTGAAATCGGAATATCGAAGCTATCCAGCCCAGAAAATTCATGCGTTGTCTGAGCAGCGTGAATTCGGGAGTTATGAGGCATTCATGAGCATGCCGGTCGGCGCAGATCATGCCGATGCACCTGCATTACAGGTATTTCGATATATTCTGGGTGATTCACAGTTATCGTCACGACTGGCACAAGAGCTACGCGAGAAAAATGCCCTAGTCTATGGTTTTAGTGCAGATGTGCAACTCGATGAATGGACAGATGTAGGTGCAATGATGATTAGTGCCAATTATACGGCTGGAAAATCCGCACAGGTTTCTCAGGCAGTGCATAAGGTACTGAATGAGCTGCTGACACGTGGCGTGACTGAACAGGAAGTGGAAGCGGCAAAAGCCAGTATCTTGAAACAGCGTTTAACTGCACTGGAAGATGATCGTCGTATTCACGCTATGCTGATTCCACAGCTGGAAAAAGACCGTAATCTGGTTTATCGGGAAAAACGTGATCAGGCAATTGCTCAACTGAGCAAAGCCGATATTGATGCCATGATCAAAAAATACATCAAGCCGGACCAGCTGGTGGAAGTGATGGCTGATCAGTACGGTAAGCAAGTTAAAACATCATAGTGTTGATAAAAAATCCCCTCAAGTGAGGGGATTTTTTTATTTTAGTTTTATGCTTTAGGTTGCTCTATGGCTAAAAACAATCCCTCCAGTTAAGCTTGCAAGGATAGATAGGAGCAGACTCCAAACAGATACAATAAGAAGGAAAATCAATATTCCACAGCCAATCAAAGTTGAAACGAAAGCAATATCTTGATCAAAAGGATGATGGATCGCCACTTGATAATAATAAGACGTTATCCAGCTTGAAATAATAGTGAGTAAAATACAAAGTCCTTTGCCTGAAGGCGTATTTAGACTGGAATCTGTTATCCAACTTAGCATGTCCTCATCTACTCAAAGTCGATAAAAACATTTAGCATTTTCATAAAAAATCGACTTTAAGGCATTTTCATTGTAGTCCTGCACAATATCGCTAAAGGCATCAATAATGTTGGTGAGTGAGCTACTGACACTGTCCATTGGAAAGTTGGATGCAAACATCACGCGCCCAGAACCAAAACAGTCTAAAGTATGCTGGATCACGGGTGCGGCACGTTCCACTAATTCCTGTTTACTTGCCAGCCGTTTCTGCGTGTGAAAATCATGTCCCAAGACTGGCATAAACAGACCAGACATTTTGGTCGATACATTTTTGCATTCGGCCAGTTCTGCCAACTGATCTTTCCAGTCTGCAAATATCTGGGTGCGATCTTGTTCGGTCTTGCCTGTAGCTTTGCCCACTTTGCCAAATAAACCTGCGGGCGTACCCAGATGATCCAGCACAATAGGGGTGTTTGGAAAGGCTTTGGCCAGCGCAGTAACATCCGCAATCTGGGTAGAGTACACCCAGGCATCAAAGCTTAAATCTTGCCTGGCCAGTTCTTCAAAGCCCTTCAGGAAATCTGTGTTGCGATAGAGATGCGGTTCATCGGTCCAGGCATGAATCCCTTTATCTGGATGTACTGCAGCCATTTTACGGATGCCCCGAAACTTGGGAGAAGCTTCGCGATGCAATTGAATCAACTGTTTAAAATTTTTCTGCCGCGGATCCGCCGTGGCGACAATTCCACCCAATTGGATAGTGTGCTGATCAAAAGGAAGCCCAGCGATAAAACGGGTTTCATTTACCACACCCGTACCTTTATGGTCATGCCAGCTGGCTTCAACATGCACAATCTGCTCTATTTCATAATGTCCTGCATCTTTCTTGTAATTTGCAGGCAGATAAGGTGCAGTCAGGTGCTGTGTCAGGCCAATGGTCTCAATGACGTCTCTGGGTTTCAACAGTCGAACCATTCTGTCTAGTAATTTGGGATGATTGCCGAACAGCTTTACCGCTAGCGCTGCCGCATGTGGGGTATTGTATGGATCCCATTGGTGGATATGCGGGTCAATGATCGGGAAGGGAAGTTGCTGCATGCTATGCCTTGTTTTCGTTTATTTATTATTCAATTTATATAGTGCTTAAATCACTTTAAAGTCAATATGATAAATGACAGCAAATAAAAAAAGCCCCGCGGGGCTTTTCGTATTTTAATCAATGATCATGCTTGTGATCATGGTTATGCTTGTTGGCATGAAACTCTTCATTGTGACGGAAACGTAAATAGTTTTCGAACTGTTCACAGTATTCATCATAGTTATCTTCCAGCATCATTTGAAATTGCTGCAAGATATAAGACATGACCTGATCTTTGGCATCGCGCATTTCATTCCCATCTTTAAAGTTATTCGCTGCCACCCAGGTATTGAAACGGGCAGTACCAAATAACATCGCCGCACTGACTTGACCGCGCTTATCGCTCGGTTTTTCCTGTGAGCCTTTTTCTACGCGACAAAACTCGTTGGCTTGTTGAATAAATTCATCAGCACGTTCAAAGAATGCCGCATTTAACGCTTCTTCTTCGGTTACATCGGTTGCTTCAATCTTTTGAACCATGAATTTGTTCCTAACACTAAAATCTCAATCGCTAATTATAGGCAAAGCCTTGCAGAAACTAAACCTTTGCCTTAATCTAAAAAATAGCCTAAGCATATAAAAGTGAATGCCATGCAGGATGCGATTGCAGTACAAAGCCTAAAAAGTGATATTGCCTTATTGCGCCAGAATATTTGGCCACCGGCAAATCTAGCCAATGTTGAAGGCTTGCCGATTTATTATGGCAGCCAGTCACAGGTAGATGAATACTATAGCCAGTGGCTCGGGCTGATTGAAAGGGCACAGGATCTGTTTCAGCCTTTTATGGAAGATGAAATCTTGGATGCGATCCATCTGCCGAGTCATTTAAACTTGCCGCTGTTTTATTTTCATGTTGACCGGATTCGCATTAATAAAACCCGCGCCAAGGAATCCAAAACTTTTCGTGGGGTCGCCAGCCTGATCGAAAAATGCGGCCAGTTCGAACCCGAGCAGATTGCAGCCATGCGGCAGTGGCTTGATAGTGACGATACTGCAGCTTTGGTGGCACACCGTGAGTTTGTGGATTTACGCACTTATGTATTTCAGCATGGCCAGAGCGAATATACGCGCACCCGTTTTTATGTGAATGGGATTGTGCTGAGTGTTGAGCCACATTTTGAACTGGTCGATGCACGCGATAAGCCACGCAAGCAACGCAGCGACAGTTATAACGATCCTCTGGCAGACAATAATACCTGGAAAGTATTCGGCAAATATCGCTAGCACAGTTTGACCAAGCCCGGTCTTACCAGAAGGGCTTGGTATTTTCTGCAAACTGCTGTAAACGCTCTGCTGCTTCGTTCGACAAACGCTGCTGTTCCGCACTTATCCAGCCTAGCACAAACCAGGCCTTGGCCTGTTGTTTGACATAAGGTCTAAATAATTCGTCTGCTACAAATAGGTCATTATAATGCCCGAGACTTTCCTGCAAGGGTTTTAAGGCTTTTAGATAGGCTTTAACCTCTTTTTCAGGAAATAAGCTTTGCAAGAATTCTACGTTATAGCGTAAGCGTTTTACCCGTTTGCGTGTGCGATGCCGGGATTCAATATCCAGTTCTTGATAGTTCTCGGCATCCTGATAGATTTGCTGATGCAGCTTGCTCAGGCCTTTACACAAAATTTTATGCGAAGACTTAGCTTTACCCTCTGTATTTTCTTGGCTAAAGCTGAATAGTTGCAGCATTAATTCTACTGTGGCAGGACTTCTAAACAGCGCACTGATATCTGGCTGTTTTTGACGGTGTGGCGGTAATTTCAGTAAGGGGGAACCTGCTTTTTCCAGTTGTGGAATCAGGCTTTCTGCCAAGGCATCGCGATCTCGGGTGGAACCCAGTTGCTGGAAAATATCCCGCAGCTGTTCTGGCCATTCTGGCTGTACATGTTCAGTCACGGACTGGAAAATTTTAAAAGCACTGCGCAAACGTCGAATCGCAACACGTGCCTGATGCACATGATCACTATTATAATTTTCGGCAGCAATCGCCGTCGCATTTGGGAAAAGATGAGCCAGACAGTTGGTGACAATTTTTTGTAAAATCGTACTGATCTGATCTTTCTGTTCAAGCACTAAGGGAAGCTGATGCTGAACCGGTAGATTCTCTTCGCCATGTAATAAGGCATAACCGCGTTCCGATTTGCTCCGTGTATCTAGCCATAAAGCATAACGCTGAACCCAGGGCTGAATGAAATCAATCAATTCACTCAGCTGGCCGGATTTAAGCTCAAATTCGACTTCATAAATATCGATGGCTTGATCATTGTGTCGAATTTCTCCGACATCAAAGGCAATTTCAATCTTACTGTCCAGATGACTTTCTGTGAGTACATACCGTACGACATCTGTTTCAAATTGCAGAATAAGCGGTGTCTCCAAATCACCGAGCGCCTGTTTCAGGATTTTTTTGGCCGGTTTATGTTTGCGATATAACTGAAAATCACAATGTTCCGGAGGACTTTTTAATTCATGCTCAAGTTCAAAACGTTCAAATTGTTGTTCAGTCGCTGCTTTCAGGGTTTGAATCCATTGCTGGTCTTCCAGACGTTGCCGCAGGGCAATCTGATGTTGTTGTAATTGTTGCGCTTCAGTATCAAAGTAGCGTGCACACAGACGATGCCGAGTCGGCTGAAGTTTCTGAATGTCCTGTTCAAATTGCACACGAGACTGTGGCGGAATCTGGAATTTGAGTTCTATTTCTGCCATCGGGTCATTCCTCCGCGATGTTGGTTTTATAGATTAATATAGCCCAAAGATCGGCAGGGGTGTGATGTGCTTCTGCAACAAAAAAGCACGCCAGAGAAGGCGTGCTTTGAGTTTTTCTTGTGATATTTATTTCAATATTTTTATTTCAATATGTTTATTTCAGGAATTTACGACTGACCAAGAACTGTTCGGTCGCTTCAAGCAGTTTCTGCGCATAGACTTCCTGCTTGGCGGTCAGCCAGCCCAGCACAAACCAGTCACTTGCTTCCAGCTCGGTCTGCTGAATATAAACTGCAGAAGAGGCCAAAGTTTGATATTCACTGGCTGCCAGTTGAGCATCGTTCAGCGCTTTGCTGTATTTCTGCAAATTTTTGACATCATAGATCGTGGTTAAAATCGGAAAGCTGAATTTGAGCTCCTGAATCCGGCCCGACAATTGATCCAGACTTTCAAAATCAGTGATATCGGTCTGGTTCATTTGTTCCTGCAAAGCTTTATATTGCTGTTGCAAGGTAGTTTGAGCAGCAGTTTTCAAGTCCAGCGAGGCATGCTCATTTTCATTTAAACTGAACATCAGTAATTCCAGATAATGATGCACATTCTGGGTAGATTTGACCAGATTACCGAGTTTCTCCTGCGCATACAGAATATCTTTGCTCAGGTTTTCTGCCGTGGTGGGATTTTGCAGGAAGCCGGCCAAGCTGTTTTGCATATGCTGTAAATGTTGCAAATGTTCAAATTGCTGCTTAAAGGCCGCCAGTTGATGTGCCCATTTGTCCGAAAGCTGTGGATACCAGTCTTTGAAGAGCAGCAAGGTCAGATATAAGTGATCCAGTGCCAGTCGTGCCTGATCAATATGTTCCTGCTCTGCAACCTGAGCTGCAATCGCCGCGATATTCGGCAATAAATGCTGCATCTGCTGTGCAATCAGACTGTACATGGTTTTACTGGCGCTGTCTTTTTTGCTGATCTGAAATTCTTTGCTAAGGGTCGCAGGACTGACGCGCTGTGAAGTGGCCAATAGATTGCCTATTTCAGCCTTGCTGCGTACATCGAGCCAGAGCTGGTATTTCTTGACCCATTCAAAACTAAACGCCAGTAGATGTTGAATTGAACCATTTTTAAGCTCGAACTCGACTTCATGTACTTCTTGCTCGGCATCATGTGTGCGGATATGCCCAATATCCAGGCTGACTTCGATCTGGGTATCTTCATAGTCAATCACCCTTAACGTACGGGAAATATCGGTTTCAAACTGGAGTTGGAGGTGGTCGAACTGATTGCCGAGCGCATTGCTGAGAATTGCCCCGGCTTCTGGAAATTTTTTATAAATATCTAAATCCAGTTCAGGAGATGCGGTTAATTTCCCTAGATCATGATTATGTTCAAAGCGTTCGATATGGCTTTTTCCGGCCGCTTTTAGTGTTTGCACCCAACGTGTACCTTCCAGACGCTGACGCAGTGCCACCCCATGCCGGGCCAGTTGACGGTCGGTAGTATCATAATATTTGGCTTGAAGCTGGATCTGTTGAGACTTTTTCGGATCAAGTGCCTTGAGCAGCGCAGTGCGTCGTGCCACAGGAATTTGGAACTTGAGTTCAACTTCAACCATGATGATCATCCTATCTGTTCAGTGCAATTAAGTACTGAATCTTCACTTGAATAAGGTTTTAAAATGAGGCGGACAGCAGCCGCAATTATATTTTTAGATTTGTGCGCAGCAGATTGTAACCAAAATCAAAATGCATGTAAGACTTGACTGAGCATAAAAAGCTTAAACAGAAGTTTGAAACTTAGATTTCATCGGTTCATTTTAGGCTAAAACGATCGGATTCAGGCCTTCACGGGGATGTGCAAGATGCATTGAAGCGCGCATCAAAAGGCTGTTATTTGGCTAAAATATACGCTAAGGTAAAACAAAAAACGTCAGGATGATGACAGATGAATGTACAAGTACAACCAGAAAGTAAGAATGAGGTGATGGTTCAGCCCCAGATGCCGATTAAGAACTATCATGAATTTTATCGCTTCTATTTGACTGAGCATCGGCATATTATTAGCCGCCGTCTGCACGTGGCCGGCAGTAGCATCGGTTTATACTGTTTTGCCAAAGCCATTCGTCAAGGCAAGCCGCGATATTTTGCATATGGTTTACTCTCGGGCTATGCCTGTGCCTGGGTCGGTCATTTTATCTTTGAGCGCAATAAACCAGCCAGCTTCAAACAGCCTGTATATAGCTTTATCTCGGACTGGCGCATGTTTGCCGATGTCCTGCGTGGTAATATCAGTCTGATCGACCTTAAATACGATAAAATTTCCAGTTAAGCCAGAATGACTTTTATCGGAATGTGCCCACTTAAAGCATGAAATTTCGATAAAAGCCTTGCAATACCATAATTATTATTCTAATAATTATGGTATTGCAGATTAGGTTTTTTGATCAACCATTATATTTTAATTAATACATCAGTTTTCCAAGCCTGGAGCGACCTTCTCCGGGCTTTTTTTATGCCTGTTTGCTACCAATAAATGTTCAAGATTTTGCTCATGCTATTGTGTAAATATTCATAGAAGAATTCATGTGGATTTGTGCTGAAAGTAAAAGATCCTTTCTGGCTTTGAAACGTTTCCCCACAAACGAATGACTCAAAACCAGAAAGGATCGGGTATTACAAACACAGGTATTTATTTTTCTGTTTATTTTCTGTGTCTAAGGCTATTTAAGACGCTTCGCGCCGATTGGGCTATCCCTGAAAATGGGTATTTTTAATATTAATTAATTTGAGTACGCTTGAGCCAGGCGAAAAAAAGACAAAAAAATCGCTCTTAGAATTTTGCAACTTCTCCACCAAGTTATCTGCAAAATCCTAAAAGCGTTTGTCGGAGGGCGTAAGCATTAACACGTTATAATTATTGTTATAAGGCGATTAAAACGCAGATTTGAAAGTCCGTATATCCCTGAAAATGGTGATATTTGAGATTTAATTGACAAATTGCGCTAAAAAACTGCAAATCTGTTGCTGCCCAGTCTTAGAAACAGCAAGATGGCGGCAATTAAACCGAGTTATGCCTATAATAGAGCCATCCTAGCAAGTGGCGAGCAAGATGCGCGGTTTATATTTAATTACCAATGATGATCCATTAGAGCTTTTATTAGCGAAGTTGGAAGGTGCAATGGCCAATGGTGGTGTTGCGGTCTTGCAATATCGCCGTAAAAAAGTGGCGAAAGAAGATCAAATTTACGAAATCGAGTACATGAAAGCCATGTGTGCTGAATATGGCGTACCTTTCGTGATTAACGATGATCTGGAAATGGCGGTTAAATACGGCGTGGGTGTGCATTTAGGCCAGGATGATGGTTCGATTGTCGACGCTGTTGCGCGTTTGCCTAAAGGCGTGTTGATTGGCCGTAGCTGTAATAACTCACTTGAGCTGGCTAAACAGGCCATTGCCGATGGTGCGAATTATGTGGCATTTGGAGCAATTTATGCGACTGATAGTAAACCTGAAGCGGGTAATATTGGTCTTGAAACCTTAAAACTGGCCAAAGAAAAATTGAACGTGCCTCTCTGTGCCATTGGTGGTTTAACGGTTGAAAATTCAAAGGATGTCATTGAGTCAGGTGCGGATTATTGCGCGGTGATTAGTGATATATTGGGACTTCCTATGAATGCCATTCCTGAACGTTTAGATGAATGGTCTGCGCTTTTTCAAGCTACAGCATAAAATTTTTTGATTGATTTAATTTTGAGTCGAGTGCCTTCATGAGCTTATCTCCAAAGCAAGAACAATTGTTCAAACAAGCCAATAAACATATCCCGGGTGGCGTCAACTCACCTGTACGCGCATTTAATGGTGTCGGTGGGACGCCGGTCTTTATCGAAAAAGCCCAAGGTGCGTATCTGTATGATGTCGATGGTAAGCGTTATGTGGACTATGTAGGTTCATGGGGGCCGATGATTCTGGGCCATGCACATCCGGCGATTATTAAAGCCGTTCAGGATGCTGCGGTCGATGGTTTGAGTTTTGGTGCGCCCACAGTTCATGAAACCACGCTTGCAGATATTATTTGCGAGATCATGCCATCGATTGAGCTGGTTCGTATGACCAACTCAGGTACAGAAGCGACCATGACCGCGATTCGTTTAGCACGTGGTTATACTGGCCGTGACAAGATTGTAAAATTTGAAGGCTGTTATCACGGTCACTCGGATTCATTATTGGTAAAAGCCGGTTCAGGTTTATTGACCAGTGGTGAAGGGGAAGCGACGTCGGCAGGCGTGCCAGCGGATTTTGCAAAACATACGCTGACACTTCCATATAACGACATCGCGACTTTAAAAGAATGCTTTGCCAAATTTGGTTCGGAAATTGCCGGCGTGATTGTTGAGCCAGTCGCAGGCAACATGAACTTGGTGAAACCAATTGACGGTTTCCTGCAAGCGATTCGTGATGTCTGTGATGAACATGGTTCAGTGTTTATTATTGATGAAGTAATGACCGGTTTCCGTGTCGGTTTGGGTGGTGCGCAAGCACATTATGGCGTTACTCCGGATTTAACCACTTTAGGTAAAATCATCGGTGCAGGCTTACCAGTGGGTGCTTTCGGTGGTAAACGTGAAGTGATGGAATGCATCGCGCCATTGGGTAAAGTGTATCAAGCAGGTACGCTATCAGGTAACCCATTGGCAATGCGTGCCGGTATCGAGATGTTCAAACATCTCCGTGCTGAAGGTTTCTATGAGAAATTGTCTGCACAACTTGAGAAACTGCTGGTTGGCTTACAAGCTGCTGCGGATGAAGCAGGCATTCCATTCAAGACACAACAGGTTGGTGGGATGTTTGGTCTGTACTTTACCGATCAGGAAGACATCACCAGCTTCGATTCAATGTTGAAATGTGATGTCGATGCTTTCCGTAAATTCTTCCATGGCATGTTAAATCGTGGCGTGAACCTTGCGCCTTCAGCATTTGAAGCAGGATTTATTTCTGCTGCGCATAGTGATGAAGATATTGCTTACACGATTCAAGCGGCTAAAGAAACTTTTGCTGAGATGAAAGGTTAAATTTTAATTTTTTTAAAATCCTCCCTAACCCTCCTTTGAAAAAGGAGGGAACCTCAACTGAATAAATAAAGTTCCCCTCTTTACTAAAGAGGGGTCAGGGGAGATTACATTTAAAATTCGAGACTATTTTTCATGAAAACCAAACATTATTTGACTTTAAGCGATGCGGAATTTTTATTAGATCAAGCCCATCAATATGCCATTCAGAAGAGTTTTAATGTCAGCATTGCAGTCGTAGATGAGACCGGAAATTTACTGGCGATGAAGCGTATGGATGGCGCAGCACCAATGACTGCAAATCTAGCCATCGAAAAAGCCAAATGTTCTGCCATGAGTCGCCATCCATCCAAACTGTTTGAAGATATTATCAAAGGCGGTCAGATGGGCTTCCTGACCATGGAATCATTTTCAGGGATGCTAGAAGGTGGTGAACCGATTATGTATCAAGGGCAGCTCGTCGGTGCGATGGGTGTGTCGGGTGTGAAGTCGTTTGAAGATGCGGAGGTTGCACAAGTAGCGATTGAGAAGTTTTTGGACAACACTTGAAAAGCGATTAATTATCACAAAAGTAATATTAAGTAGTTTGAAAAGCCCAAATCAATATGAATGGGCTTTTTGTTTTTTAATTAACTTGTCGAACATTAAAGCCAAAATAACGTAAAACTTTTGTAGTCCGTCCATTGATCACAGGCATGTTTTCATTATTCAACCAACCAACTAACTCTTGGACATTTGATTGACCAAACTCATTGAGTTTATAAGTTGGATTGTAAATACAATCTGCTATGCGTTTGCTTATAGAGTTTTTATCATCATGTAAAAGATAAGTTAAGGTGTTTTTTATTTTTTGTAATTCATTCTGCTCTAAAAAGGATTCTTTCAGGGTTTTCAATCCACCCTTAAAAAATCTGAGTCGATCATGAAAGGAGTGAGCTACACATAATGCATCTACAAGCTCCTCTGCTGTAGCTTTATTTATTGAATACTTACTTCCTAGAATACTATTAATTAAAGGGTAGTTTTTCTTTACAATTGTATGTTCGAAATGATACCAATCCATATCTAGCCATTCATCAACTAATTTGTTTAATATGATTTTTTTATTATCATCCCAACCAATATTCTGTTCTCGCCAACTTTCGTGTACAGCATAACAATCACGGACAAAACTAAAAAATGAATCAATTTCTAAGCGTAAGGGGATTAGATCGTTACTAACCTTTCGTCTTTTCTTTTTATACTCATCTTCAATAAAATTGTAAGCATGCACTGATTCTTGATAAGTTTTTAAAAAACTATCATAAAATAGATCCGAACTTTTTTGTTTAGCTTCGTATCTTTCAATGTTTGGATAATTAAAATCTCCAATATTTTTTATTACATCGTCATCAAAATCATTTACAGCTTCTAATTTATCTTTGTATTTTTTGTAGATATTTTCGTATTTTTGAACTTCTTCAAAAGTTAAAACTTTAGCTTCTCGCCAATACTCTAAAAATAGATAAGTTAATTCTTCAAATCTTAAATCATCAGGCAGGATGCCTATCATAATTTCTTGGTTTCTTAATAAAGCTGCCTTCGTTAAATTTGCAGAACCAATATAAATTTTTTGATCTCCAAATATATAGAGCTTAGGATGAAATTCATGACTTGTATAGAAGCGGGCTTCTATATTTCTGTTTCTTAGTAAGTGTTTTAAGGCATAGGGTGAAGTAGGAAAGCCTAATCTAACTATAATTCTAATACGGCAATTATTTTCAATTAACTTATCAATAATATCTGTTTCAGTAAAAAAAGCGGATGCGATATAGATATCCATGTCTTGTTTAATTTCTTGGTTTAATCCATTGGAAAAAAAATCTTGTTTGGTATTAGTATTGGTATATAGGTCTAGCATATTAGCAACCGAAAATTACAATAAAGTATTAATAAATTAATGATATAACATGTTTAGAATATTAATAAACTAAATTTGATGACTGAGGCTTATGAAAATTTATGATCTGAGTTAGCATATTCTCCTCAACTTTATGTATTAAGTATGTGCCTCCCATGCTGTACTCTATGCCCAAAAAAATCCAACTTGCTCCATCCCAAGCCAAATGGCAGCTTGCATCAAATGAATCTGTTTTGGTACTGGTAGGACTGCAAAACCTAAGGATGATGGTAGGTATACAGGACAGCGACCTGATGACTCATCTGATCCAGATCAGCAATAAAGCCAAAGCACTGGACATTCCTATTGTCGATCTATACGGCGATGATCTGATGCAGGGGATGCAGCAACTCGGCGAATATGCCTCAATGCATCCACAACTCATTTTTGCCGGTCAGGTCACGCCAATGCTGAAACAGATTTTGCCGCATCTGATGAGTGTGACGGATCAAATCGGTGTGGTCGACGATGCGATTTTATTGGTGAATCAGGAACAGCATATTCAGTGGATTGAAAATATTTCGGCACAGGGGATACATCACTTAAATACCTATAGCCTGACTCGATTATGGGATTTAAGCGCGCCGTCAGAATATGTATTGTCGACCAAAGGCATTATGTTGGCTGTCGCAGAACAGCTGGATATGGATGCTTTGGAAATTGATCCCTATGTCGACTTAAAAAATTATGGTCTGGATTCAGTAGCGATGGTCAGTCTCATTGGTATATGGCGTGCGCATGATGCCAATATCCGTTATGAAGATGTGCTAAAGCATCCGTCTTTGCATGAATTGGCAAGCTTCATTTTAAAATCCTCAGGTTGATGTGCTGCGATTGAGCATTTTTATGCGCTAAATCGGAAATTTCATCGTCATTTACATAAATGCGCATTGTAATTATTGGCTAAGCTTTCTATCATTGCCGCCTTGTTTTTCGCGATCAGCCTGGGATTGAACTTTGAGTAATTTTCTAACCGAACATCTGATACATCGTGATGACGATTTCATGGTCATCCACAAACCTGCAGGTTTACTCACAGTTCCCGGTAAAACAGAAGACTTACAAGATTGCCTGATCAACCGTCTGGTCAAACTAGAACCCAAAACTTTACTGATTCATCGACTGGATCGCGATACATCCGGCATTTTGGCCTTTGGTCTGACTAAATGGGGACAAAAAACCATTTCCCGCCAGTTTCAGGAACGCCAGACCGATAAAACCTATCAGGCTGTGGTTGCCGGTAAACTAGAAGGTGAAGGCACTATTGAAGTGCCGGTGGTATATGATCCAAGCCGTCCGCCCTTACATATCGCAGATCCCGCACATAATAAGCCAGCCATCACGCATTGGCAGGCGATTGAGCATTTTAATATTCAGGGACAGCCTGTGACCCGGGTGAAACTGATCCCAATTACCGGCCGTTCACATCAGCTACGGGTGCATATGCAATATCTCGGACATCCGATTATTGGCGATACCTTATATGCGACATCCGAACAGCAACAGCTCAGCTCGCGTTTATGTTTACACGCGGAACGTTTGAGTTTTTATCATCCTCAAACAGAGCAGTTAGTCGAATTTTATTGTCCGGCGCCGTTCTAGGAAATACTTCTTTAATCGGCGTGAATTATGCTCACTTTTTAGTGGGCTTTATGTCAAAATACATTGCTTGAAGGTGTGGAATTTTGCTCCAATGACGTTTCGTGATTGAGCCTAATATTCATAATCTTGTACTTAAGATAAAGGTGGAAAAATTGCAGCAATTTGCTATTGGTCAACGTTGGTTATCAGATACTGAAACAGAACTCGGTTTAGGCGTTCTTATTGATGTTGATGAGCGGTCGGTCAGCATTTTATTCCCGAAAAGCGATGAAACCCGCGTCTATGCACGCAGCAATGCACCCTTATCTCGTATCGTATTTAATGTGAAAGATGAATTACAGGATCAGGAAGGGACCAAGTGGATTGTAGAATCCGTTGAAGACCGCAATGGCGTGGTACGTTATCACGTCGTTCGTACCTTGGAAGATGGAACTGAAGAACGTAAATCGCTGAATGAAACCCGTATTGGTGCAACCATCCAATTGTCTAAGCCTTTAGACCGTTTATTGGCCAGTCAGGTTGATTATAAAGAATGGTATGACCTGCGTATTGAAGCGTTGCTAATGCAGGCCAACATGCAAAGCAGTCCACTGCGTGGTCTAGTGGGTTCACGTGTAGGCCTGATTCCACATCAATTGTATATTGCTCATGAAGTCGGTCAGCGTTTTGCACCGCGTGTGTTACTGGCGGATGAAGTAGGTCTGGGCAAAACCATCGAAGCGGGTCTGATTATCCATCAACAGCTGAAAACCGGCCGTTCTGAACGTATTCTGATTTTAGTACCGGATTCGCTGCAATATCAGTGGATGATTGAGATGCGCCGTCGTTTCAATCTTGAGTTCTCGCTGTTTGACTTGACCCGTACTGCATCGATCAAAGAACATGATCCTGAACAAAACCCGTTCTTGACCGAACAAAAAATTATTGCCTCTGTCGATTTGATGGTCGACCATGAAGATCTGCGTGAACAGGCACTTGAAGCCGGTTTCGACCTGCTGGTGGTCGATGAAGCACATCATTTGATGTGGAGCGAAGAAGATGGCGGTAATGACCGTTATGATCTGGTCGAAGAGCTTGCTGAACATACGCCGGGCGTGTTGTTATTGACAGCGACACCTGAACAGCTCGGTGTAGAAAGTCACTTTGCACGCCTACGTTTGCTTGATCCGCAGCGTTTTAACTCGCTGGATCGTTTCCTCGATGAAGAAGCGCAATATCAGCATACGGCTAAAATTGCAGAAGTGTTGATGTCAGACATGCCGCTAGAAGCTGAGCATCTTACTGCGATTGAGGCCTTGTTAGGTCATCCGATTGAAGATCATCCTGAACAGCGTTTCCGTGCCATTCATGAACTTTTAGACCGTCATGGTACAGGCCGTATCCTGTTCCGTAATACGCGTGAAGCGATTCAAGGTTTCCCGGGTCGTGACTGTCAGCCAGCGCCATTGCCAGCACCAGAACACTGGTCTAAAGATGGTAAATTACGTGAGCAAATGTGGCCTGAAGAAGCTCAGCTAGATGGCTCGTGGATGGAAGCCGATCCACGCGTGATGTGGCTGATGGAGCGTTTGCGTACCGATTTAAAACACAAGAAAGTCTTACTGATTGCGCGTAGCGGGCCAGTGGTTGAGGCGTTGGAAAATGTACTGCGTTTACATGCCGGTATTCGTACGGCGATGTTCCATGAAGGCATGAGCTTGTTAGAACGTGACCAGGCCGCAGCTTATTTTGCTGAAGATTCGTATGGCGCGCAGATTCTTCTTTGTTCGGAAATCGGTTCAGAAGGACGTAACTTCCAGTTTGCCTCTGATCTGATTCTGTTTGACCTACCTGCGAACCCGGACGTGTTGGAACAGCGTATTGGTCGTCTGGATCGTATCGGTCAGGAAAACCGCATTCAGATTCATGTGCCTTATCTGGTGGGAACTGCACAAGAACGTATGTTCCGCTGGTATAACGAAGCGCTGAATATCTTCAGCAATATTTCTCCAGCTGCACAAACCTTGCAAGAAAATTTTATTGTTCGCTTGAAAGACTGTCTATTGGCAGACAAAGGTCAAGAGTTTGAAGACCTGCTGGAAGAAGTTAGCGTGCAACGTGAAGCGCTGGAAGCTGAATTGCAGGAAGGTCGTGATCGTCTACTGGAGTACAACTCTTGCCGTCCAGTAGTCGCACAGGAAATTGTCAACGCGCTTGAAGACTATGATGACAACACCACTTTGCCGATTTTCATGAAGCGCTTTATGGCGTCTACGAATATCGACTTTGATGAGCAAAGTAACGGTACAGTGATCATCAAGCCAACCGATCAAATGCAGGTTCAAGGTTTGACGCTAGATGAAGAGGGGATTACAGCGACTTTCTATCGTGATCAGGCACAAATCCGTGAAGATGCCCAATACCTGACACTTGAACATCCATTCACTGAAAGTGTGATGGAAATGATCAATACCCAAGGCTTTGGTAGCACCAACGTTGCGGTATTAAAATCTGCAGCATTGCCACAAGGTTCGGTATTGTTAGAAGTATGGTTCAAGGTCGATGTGGTGGCTCCGAAAGCATTGAACTTGCCGTCTAGCTTGCCGCAACAGTTGATTCGTGTCTTGCTTAGTGAAAAAGGTCAAGATCTATCACAAAAGATTGCACCAGAAATCCTGAAACCGTACTTGCATCATTTAGATGGTAATAGCTGCCGTCAGGTGGTGAAAGCACGTCGTGATGTGATTGAAGCACGTTATCAGCAAGCGCTTGAACTGGCACGCAGTGCATTGCCGGGCTTCAAGCAGCAAGCCAAAGAAGTATATGGCAATAAATGGCAATATGAAATTGATCGCCTGACCTATTTGAAACAGTTCAACCCAAGTATCCGTGAAGATGAAATTGCACGTTTACAGAAGTTGCAGAAAGAGGGTCTAAGCCTGCTGGATGGTTTATCGGTAACACCGGAAGCGATTCAGGTGATGGTCGTGGTCAAGCCTTAAGCTTTACGCAATAAAAAAATGCAGCTTTCGGGCTGCTTTTTTTATGGGCAAAATCCGGGTTTATTATTTTTTGTCGGAGAATGCTGGTCTGTCATTTTCCTCCTGTTTAAAATTAGCCTACTGAATAATAAGAATGACAAAGTATGTCAAAAGCATTGATTACCCTTGGCACAAAGACCAGTCATGGCGGCATGGTGACTGAATGTGAACCCTCTTTTTTGATCAATGGTATTGCCGTGCATTTAAATGGCATGAAGCATTATTGTCCCAAATGCCAGACTATGGTCACCGCAATTTCCAGCAATTTGTCTATTACTGTCAAAGGACGGGCAGTGGTCATCGCGGGGGATAAGGCCAGTTGCGGCGCGACTTTTCTACCGATGCAACATTTGACTGTATCGCAGAAATAGACTTTAAATTCTGAAGGAATACAGAGAAATGACTTTGAGGTCATGCTTTGAGCATTTTTGCGCTGCCGAATAAATCTTTAAAGCGGTAAGCTCATCTTACGATTTCAGGATGAATACGCACTGCGTTTAAAAAATAATGAAGCAAGCCCTACATTTTACCCATGCCAATGGTATCCCTTCGGCAACTTATCAGAAGTTTCTGGACTGTTTTCAGCAAGACTATGAGGTCAAAGCGATTCCATTTATCGGCATGAATCCGCAATATCCAATTACGCGAGACTGGCGCTATCTGGTCGATGAAGTTATTGCAGATATCGAGCAGCAATTTCCTCATCAACAGGTGATTGGTTTAGGGCATTCCTTCGGCGGTCTGGTGACCCTGATGGCGGCGTATCGCCGTCCCGAACTGTTTTCTAAACTGGTCATTATGGATCCACCGTTTGTGATTGGAAAAAACAGCGCCATGTTCGAACTGATGAAAAAGCTGAATCTAAAAAGTGTCGATCGTTATACACCCGCAGGAATTACGCTAAAACGCAAAGATCATTGGTCATCGAAACAGGTCGCGATTGAAGCTTTGCGATCTAACCGTCTATTTAAAAATTTCGATGAGCAATGTTTTGCTGATTATATTGAGAGCGGTATTCGGCTAGAACCTGAACGCGGTGGGGTGACGTTAACCATTCCTAAACAGGTAGAAGCGGAAATCTTCCGGACTGTGCCAGCTTGGTGGTGGAGAACACCACGCCGACCGCCTGAAGTGCCAATTCATCTGATGACTGCTGAGCAGAGCCAGTTTTATCAGCAGGGTTTGCCACAAGGTATGCAGAAGATTTATCGGATTAATTATTCTGTGGTTGAGGGCGGGCATATGTTCCCGCTTGAGTATCCGGAGGCCACTGCAAAGGCGGTCAAAGCCCAACTTGTACTTTTGTAATTATCATAAAAAAAGAGACGTTGATTGCGTCTCTTTTTATACTACTTCATGCAAATCGGAAAATTAACGTAGCTGAGAATCTTCCAGATGACGTGCACCTTCCAGAATCATCCGGATCATGATCATGGTCTGTTCGGCAATTTCTTTGCGGTCTTCGGCAGGCATATCAATCACATTGGCGCCCATGTTGAAGACCAGTTGGGTAATGGCTTTGGCGGCAATATCCGGATGAAATAACTTCTTGTTGTTTAGGCGTTCTAGACGAATCAAATCATCCTGAAGTTCTTGCTGAAAATAATTTAACTGGCGTTCTACCGCCTGTTTATAAGACTTGGAGCCAGTATAGCCTTCACGTAATAACAGGCTCAGATTGCCTTCATCGGCATCCAGCTGGGCAATAAAAACTTCCACAGAACTGCGGATGATGCTGTTCTGGCGAGAAGCTTGCAGACGTGCTTCATGCAAAATCTGACGCAATACAATTCCGGCACGATCAATCAGCTCAATGGCCAGTTCATCAATATCTTTAAAATGACGATAGAAGCTGTTCGGTGCAATACCAGCTTCACGCGTGACTTCACGTAGACTTAAAGAGGAAATACTTTTTTGTGGCCCAATCAGATTCAACGCAGCCTGAAACAGTTCTTCCTTGGTAATGGTGGCCTTGCGACCGACACTCCGTACGATAATCGGCTCATCAATGCTTTTCGATTGTAATAAAGATGCGTCACTGCTTATTTTCATTGAAGGCTCGTTCATCGATAGGTTCATGCATGAATCATTTTATTATAACCGAGCCAGTCAAGCTTGTGAAATGATTAGAAACAATACGGTTGTATATACAAATATATATACATGTGTATAATAATTAAAAACCCAAGGTGATGTCTAAAACGATGCCTGTACTCGAAAAGCTTAAAACGCCATTAAATACGCTGAAACAGAGTGTGATTGATCCATATGCGATTAATTTCTGGATGCAGAAATTAAATCCTGTATGGTCGTTGAATCAGCCCTTAGGCAAGATAGTGCACAAAGAAAATGCAGCACAGGATATGCTGAGTCTGAAAATTCAGGTGAATCGCTTATTTAAGTTTGGTGAAGCAGGGCAGCATCATCCGGTCTATGTGGTAGTGAATGGCATTCGTTATGAACGTAGCTATAGCTTGACCCGTGTCGATTCTCAGCATGTATTGCTAAGCATGAAAAAAGTCAATGCCGGTAAAGTCAGCACCTGGTTTGCAGAGCAGGCACAAGTGGGTGATGTGATCGAATTTGGTCAGCCTTATGGTGATATGACCTTGCCTGCGCAGAGAAGTCCATTGATCTTGCTTGCGGCAGGAAGTGGTATTACTCCAATGCTCAGTATGCTGGAAAGCATGAGCAAAAAAGGTGAACTATCTGCACCGATCACGCTCTGGTACTGGGTTAAAAAAGATCAGGATGCCGCATTTAAAGCACGGTTTGAAGAACTTGCTCAAAAACATGCAAATTTCTCATTTCATGTGTATGCCACTCAAGAACAGCCAGCTGCTGCACGTCTTGATGAAACCTATCTGACCGATCTGCAAAATCTGGAAAATAGCATCGTATATTGCTGTGGCCCTTCAGGTTTTGTATCTAAAGCAGAACAGCTTTTTGCTCAGGCAAAACAGTTTAAAGGTGAAGCATTTAGCATGAGCTTGGCGGATCAATCGGATACCGGCTTTATTAATGTCACCCTGACCCAGTCGAAAAAAATTGTCAGCATTCCAAAAGGCCAGTCCATTTTGGTGAGCCTGGAACAGCAAAATATTAAACCGACACATGGTTGCCGTATGGGCATTTGTAATAAATGTGCCTGCAATAAAGTAGAAGGTTCGACCAAGAATTTGGTCAATGGTGCGCAAAATACCGAACCCGGCAACCTGCTCAAAATTTGTATTAACTCAGCGCAGACTGACCTTGTCATCGACTTATAAGCGAGTTTTATCCTATGAATATGCCAGTAAAATTACAGTATTTTAAAAATCCTAAAAACCGTGAATTAACCCAGTTTGAACTTGATGAACTTGCACGTGAACTTGATGCGATTAAGCAAGAAGTGCTAGATGATCTAGGTGAAAAAGATGCGAAATATATCCGTCGTGTCTATTCAACCATTCGTTACTCATCGATTGCCGGTCGCGCCTTATTGTTTGCAGGCTGGTTCCCACCAGCATGGTTGCTAGGCACAGGTCTATTAGGCTTTGCCAAAATCATGGAAAACATGGAGTTGGGTCATAACGTCATGCATGGTCAATATGACTGGATGAATGATCCTAAACTCAATGGTCAGACTTATGAATGGGATATTGTAGGGACTTCAGACAACTGGCGTCAAACCCATAACTTTAAGCATCATACTTATACCAATATTAAGGGTATGGATGATGATATCGGTTATGGTCTATTACGCTTGTTCCCGGAACAGCGCTGGAAACCGGGTTATTTATTGCAACCGATTTATGCAGTGCCATTCTGTTTATTGTTCCAGTGGGGCGTTGCGATTCAGAATCTTGAATTGGGTAAATACTTCAAAGGTCGCAAAAGCAAAGAGCAGACCAAAGAAGAATGGCGTCCAATGCAGAGCAAAATCGGTAAACAGCTGTTTAAAGATTATGTATTCTTTCCACTCATCGCAGGTCCTGCGGCTTTACCGGTTTTGACTGGCAATATGGTGGCCAATGGTCTGCGTAATATCTGGACCTTTAGTATTATTTTCTGTGGTCACTTTACCAAAGATGTGGAAGTATTCCCGAAATCGGTGCTGCAAAATGAAAGTCGTGGTCACTGGTATATGCGTCAGATCCGTGGTTCATCCAACCTGACTGGTTCTGAAGCATTTCATATCTTGACGGGTCATTTAAGTCATCAGATTGAACATCATCTGTATCCTGATGTACCTGCACGTCGCTATCGTCAAATGGCACCGAAAGTTCAGGCTGTTTGTGAAAAATATGGTTTGAACTATAACAATGCCAGCTTGGTAAAACAGTACGGTAGTGTGATCAAACGTATTGTGAAATATGCATTTCCGTTTAAGAAATAATTTTTCTTAAAGCTAAAAAAACTACTTCAAATGAAGTGGTTTTTTTAGCTAGGAGGCGAATACTTCAGGAAGTAAAAATCCTGATTACGAAGCTATTTAAGATGATTTCAAGGCATAAAGTAAAAAAGTTAATCTGTCATTTATAGCGTTGTTTAAAGGCGTTTAGTTGGTTAACCCGATAGAATGGAAAGGACTAATATGGCATCGAATGAGCTGAAATATTAATTTTTGGAAGCTGTTGATCTTGACCCTCAAAATAGCTTTGCTGCGCCAGACTGAGCATTTCTATATCTTCCTTGCTATTCCCATAAGCATAAATTTCAGCATAATTATCCAGATTATATTTTTCTAGAATTCTAATTTTCTTTTGTGTGTTACTACAGTCAGGAGTTTGATAAAACCCTGTCAATTTCCCAGCTTTGATTTCAACTTCGCTACAGATTAAATCGATATTTAAATAACTGCACACCGGTTTAAGATACAAATCCAATGAGGCTGATACCAGCACGACTTCATGTCCTAATTGTTGATGCTGTTTAAGTTGTTCTAATAATTTCGGATTCAACTTGAATATTAGTTGTTGTGCATAATCCTGAGCTAATTGCAGAATTTCCTCTGCATCACTGTTTTTAAACATGCTGGCATACAATTTGGGTCGCATGCGGTGTGCCGGATAGAAATTTAAATAATAGGCCTGTATCCATGGCAAAATTTGCATGCCGCGTTTCACAATATGCCGTTTTCTTAAGGCATGGAAAATGAACCCGGTAAAGCTATCATGTAGATACAGGGTTCCATCAAAATCAAATAAGGCTAGAGTTTTAGATTTTTGATTTTGCGCATGCATGTTTGATATCGACCATCGACGCGGGTAGCAAACCAGTTAGTATTATAATCACGACTTAATTTTGGTCCGGAAATGACCACTTCAGGCATAATGGCATAGATAGGATCTTTACCCGTTTTTTCCTGATAAAGCTTGCTGACACCACGATAAGTCATCGTATCTTCAAAGTCTTTATCTTTTTCTTTCTTTAAATCAGCTCGGATTTGACGTTCAGTGATAATAAAATTATTTTTGGCAAAAACACTGATTAACTCACGCTCAGATTGACTCTTCTGCGAACGGATCGCGCCATCTTTAGTATAGAGCAATAAGTCGCCATCCAGATCAAGTTCGGCTTCAGTTAAATCATTTAACATGCTCTGAAAAGCGGCATTTCGACTGGAATACATGCCCGAGTTATAGTCCGCAAAACGATAAATTGGCTTGTCATAATCCGCCGGATACATCATCAGGCGATGAATCCCATAATACAGACCGCCATATTGACTGTAGAGATCGGTACGTAACTCTGCGATATTGCCGCCTTGGCGTTTATGTTCTTTCGCATAGCTGATATGTACCTGCATTGAACCCAAGGTGGTAATTGGATTCATTTTCTCGCCAATATTCTGGCCGACCAGTTTGGCAGCACCAGTCAGGGCGCTAACATGATAATGCTTTGACATATAATCAAATATTTCACGATATAATTCGTCGAGTTCACGTTCGGTTTTGACCCGGCGCATCTGGCTTAAGTAGTTGTCTTCAGGACTCGGATGGTTCTTGAGAACTTCCTGGAAATATCCTGCAACTGTGCCACCAATTGCTTGACCAAGCTTATCTTTGAATTTTTCATCAAGGCGACCTTGGACTTCCTTAACCGCCTTTTCACCCAAACCCGGAACAGTAGGATCTGCAACAAAGTTAGATTCCTGATCAACCACTGCCACAATCGTACAAACATTTTCCTTGGTCTGAGGAATGCCGAGCTGTTCGGTAATGTCGTAAATATCTTGTGCCCAAGACTCACGCTGATTCACCCGACCAGGAATGGCTTTACGAATATGTTCAACTTCAAGTGTCGGTTCATCATCTTTTGACCACCATGAACCATTGCCACAACCGGCAAGACCCAGAGAAAGTACAAGTACAGACAATGACTTAAAAGAAAAACAAGAAGCGAAAGTTTTATTCATGGTGTCGTAAATTAATTGAAAAGATGAGCGAATAAGGCAGATGCAGTATACTATGCCCATCAAAAAAGTGATGAATTTATATGTATATTGGTCCATATCAACTGTCAAACAATTTGATTGTCGCTCCCATGGCAGGTGTGACCGACCGTCCGTTTAGAACCTTGTGCAAATACTTTGGTGCAGGCCATGCGGTCAGTGAAATGATGACGTCTGACAAAACTTTGCGCATGAGTAAAAAAAGCTTATATCGTGCCAATTTTGATGGAGAGTTGGCCCCGATTTCAGCGCAGATTGCTGGTTCAGATCCCCATGATCTGGCTGAAGCGGCACGTTATCAAGTGGCCAATGGTGCGCAAATTGTTGATATTAATATGGGTTGCCCAGCCAAAAAGGTCTGTAACCGACTCGCCGGTTCTGCTTTATTGCAGGACGAAGATCTAGTAGCACGCATTCTGGATGCTGTCGTTGCTGCAGTTAATGTGCCAGTGACCTTAAAAACCCGTCTTGGTTATTTGAACGGCCAGGAAAATATTATACGGGTCGCCAAACGTGCTGAACAAGCCGGGATTGCGGCACTGGCTTTACATGGCCGTACCCGTGAAGACATGTACCTGAATACCGCACGTTATTCTTTAATCAAAGACGTAAAGGAAATGTTGAATATTCCCGTGATTGCTAACGGTGATATCGACAGTCCTGAAAAAGCCAAATACGTGCTGGATTATACCGGTGCAGACGCAATTATGATTGGTCGTGCAGCACAAGGTCGCCCCTGGATTTTTCGTGAAATTGCCCATTATTTAAAAACCGGTCAACATCTTGATGCACCAAGTATTACAGAAGTGAAAGATGTGCTACTGGGACACTTGACAGAATTATACGAATTTTACGGCGAATATTCCGGCTGCCGGATTTCCCGTAAACATATTGCCTGGTACACCAAAGGTTTGCGTTCCAGCAACGAGTTTCGCCAGAACATGTATCAGGTGGAAAATACGGCTGATCAATATCGTGTGGTAGAAGATTATTTTAATGCATTGCTAGAACATGGTTTAACCATGAATGATGTGCAGGTCGAGCATGTGAATTTACTGGAAACCAAGTAATGACGGGTAAAATTCAGCGAATCAGGTAATATTTTTTGCATGAAATCCCTACCTTTTTTATCTTGAGCAGGCTGATTTTTGCATTTTGTTTACACTTCAGCCTGTCTAATACATAGCAGCACAGTTTGTTCACTTAAACTGGACAGGACTTGGACATTGCTTACTCAAGCTTCCTCTATGATGAACCTATCCAGATATAAACCAGATGTGATCCATCTTGTTTATCGTCATCATTGAGGGAGATCTGTAATGACAAATACCAATCGTCCAGTCACAGAGTTTAGCCATAAAACGTCAACGGAATTGCCACAAGAACGCAGTGAAGGCCTGAATATCAATCCGACTGATACCAATGCACGTCCAGATTTGAATACACCCGTGAAAGATAATCCTCGTGTTCCAGACATGAATGAAGGTGAAGATAATCTGGCTGCCACCAGTGCCGGTACTTTGGGCGGAGCTGCGGTAGGTGCAGTTGCAGGTCTGGTAGGTGGTCCTCCAGGTGCAGTGGTGGGTGGTATTATTGGTGGCGTTGTTGGCGGTATTGCGGGTAATGATATTGCAACGCCTGATCATGAGAAACAGGCAGATAATTACCAGCACCCAGAGAACTTACCTGAGGCAGATAACTATCGACATCCAGATCATTTGAGAGCAGAAGATAATTACTGGAGAGATGAGTATCATAATCGCCCGTATTTCAATGAAACGCGTAGCACATATGGCGATCTAGATTATGATCGTGATTATCGCGGTGCTTACCGGGTCGGTTATGAAAATCGTCCGATGTATGAGCATGATACGGATTTTGACCGTGCCGAACCTGAACTGCGTACCAAGTGGGAACAGTTAAAAGGTGAGTCCCGCCTCAACTGGGAAGAAGCGAAATTTGCAGTTAAAGATGCCTGGCATCGTGTCACACGCTAATTCTAGATAAATTAAAAACCTCTCCATGTGGAGAGGTTTTTTTATGATTCAAGTATTAAAGATGCTTCATTTCCAGTATGAGCTGGTTAATCAGATCGGAAGCTTCCATTTCACGAATCTGTGCCACGTTCGAACCTGCCCAGAATGCACCATAACCTTGATCCCCATGTTTGGCAGCAGCAGCATGTAATTGCTTGGCCAGATCATAAGTATATGGATAAGCCGGAACATCCAGCCGATCGGGTGTATCCACTTCAATATGCCAGTGGTTAATGATGCCGCGTGCAGGACGACCGGAAATACTGGCACTCACCTGAGTGAGTGGCTTGGAAAATAAGGCTTTACGATAGGCATCATTGGCATTAGAAGATTTACACTGCACAAATGCAGTCCCAAGTTGCACGGCATCTGCACCGAAATCCATCATTTGACGCGCTTGCTCACCCGTCATAATCCCGCCTGCCGCTACAATCGGCAAGGAAGAATGCTGTTTGATCAGCTTCACCAGATTGGAGGTTTTGACTGAAGCATCAAACTTGGTCGAGAAAATCCCGCGATGGCCACCAGCCTCAATACCCTGCGCAATAATGATATCAATTCCGGCTGCTTCAATGGCTTTAGCTTCGGCATAATTGGTGGCAGATACCATGGTCAGAATCCCGGCCTGTTTTAGGGCTTGAATCTGATGCGGATGTGGAATCCCAAAATGAAAGCTGACTGCTCGCGGTTTGATTTCTAATACCAGATTCAGAAAGTCATCATTGTCTTTAAAACTCGGATAAATACACTCCAAATGATCTGGTGCCTGAGCGCCATATTCGGCAAATTTATCTTTAAACTGTGCAATCCATGCCTGCGCTACAGCCTCATCTACAGGAACAGTGTCATGACAGAAAAAATTAACCTGAAAAGGGCAATCTGTCAGTTCTTGAGTCTTTAAAATCTGTTGTCGCGCTGCATCAATACTGCTGGCCCCCAGACCCAGTGAACCCAAGCCGCCCTGATTGGACACTTCGGCAGCAAGCTCGGGCGTAGAGACACCTGCCATCGGTGCCAAGAAAATAGGATGTTTAATTCCGAGATTTTCTAATAAAGACATAGATTTGCTCCTTGTTATGCTTTTACTTTGCCTTTGAGCACAAAATTAAGCAAATCATATTGGTTATTTTATTTTGAAATACTGCAGCATGGGTTACGTGTTGTTTACATTTCTTGCGACACGCTACGTCGCCAAGAAGATATAACTCTTATTAGCCTAGAATTGAACACTTTATAATAGCTTTTTGGTCACATATTCTCTGAGCTCATGTCTGATCGTATCCGTGAAAAACTGCAAATTTTAGCCGATGCTGCCAAGTATGATGTGTCTTGTTCATCTAGTGGTAGCAACCGTAAAAATAAAGACAAGGGCGTGGGCAATACCGGGAATGGTATCTGTCATAGTTATACCGAAGATGGCCGCTGTGTGTCCTTATTGAAAATTCTGTTCTCTAATGTCTGTATTTTTGACTGTTCCTATTGTGTTTCGCGCCGTTCCAATGATGTCCAGCGTGCAGCATTTACCGTGCAGGAAGTCGTCGATCTGACCATGAACTTTTATCGGCGTAATTATATTGAGGGTTTGTTTCTCAGTTCGGGGATTTTTAAATCGGCCGATCACACCATGGAACGGATGCTGCAGGTGGTCAAAAAACTTAGACTCGAAGAAAACTTTAATGGCTATATCCATCTGAAAACCATTCCGGGTGCATCACAGGAGATCATTACCGAAGCTGGGCTGTATGTCGACCGTATGAGTATTAACCTGGAAATGCCGACGGAAGCGGGATTGCAAAAATTTGCGCCTGAGAAAACCCATGCTGAAGTACAAAAAGACTTAGGCATTGTGCGTGACCGGTTGATCCAGCTCAAAGATGAACGCAAGCTGATCAAGTCAGTCCCCAAGTTTGTACCTGCCGGACAAACCACACAGATGGTGGTGGGCGCGCATAGTGAAACCGATCAGGACATTATTTTAATGGCTGACCAGCATTACAAGGAATTCAAATTGAAAAGGGTGTATTTCTCTGGTTATATTCCGATTAACCCTGAAGAGAAAGCCTTACCCGCCATCGGCTCAGCACCACCATTATTAAGAGAAAACCGTCTGTATCAATCCGACTGGCTAATGCGTTTTTACGGCTTTGCTGCTGATGAAATTGTCGATGAGCAGCATCCGAATCTGGAACTGGAGATTGATCCCAAACTCAGTTGGGCCTTGCGTCATCCTGAAGCCTTTCCAGTCGATATTAACCGTGCCGACTATAAAATGATTCTACGGGTACCCGGCATAGGCGTGCGTTCCGCTCAGAAAATTGTACAGGCCCGCCGTTTTGGACAGATTCATATTGACCAGCTAAAACGCATGGGCGTGGCTTATAACCGGGCGCAGCATTTTATCCGCTGTGCAGATACACCGAAATTTAAGAAAGATCAGCAATCCCATCAGATTCGCCAGCAAATTTTGATGTCAGGACAATCCAAATATCAGCAGCAACTTTCACCTCAATTAGGATTGGGTTTCTAGTGGCAAGTTACTGTTTTGATGGCAGCATGACTGGTCTGCTCAGTTGTGTATTTCGTGCTTTCGAGTTTAAAGAATTTAACGTGATAGTGACGGCCAATCCTCAAGCACAAACAGGTTTATTTGATGAATTTATCCATGTGGCCTCTAATGATCAGCATGGGCAGCGGGTGTGGCAGGGATTAAAGCAGAAAGTATCTTCCAGCAGTTTGCGTGCTTTTTACTATACGTTTTTGTCAGAGCAGGAAGCAGCGTTCCAGACTCTTTTTGATTTTGCAGTCTATGTCTTTCAAAACCAGCGTCCAGTCGATAAAGATTATGGTCATACTGCGGTGATCGGCATGTCGCAATGGGCCAAGCAAGTGGGGCGGGAAAAGCATCGTATGGAGGCTTTTGTACGCTTTAAAAAAGCCAAAGATGGTTTGTTTATGAGTCTGGTCAGACCGGATTTTAATGTCTTGCCGATTATTTCCCGACATTTTCAGGAGCGTTATCAGGATCAAAGCTGGCTGATTTATGACGAGCAGCGTAATTACGGTATTTATTATGATTTAAGGCAGATGCATCAGGTCGAGATGAACGCTGAAATAATCGATCCACAAATCCGGATTGGTCATAGTCAATCATTCAGTATTGAACTGGATGATCAAGAGCTGCTATATGATCAGCTCTGGAAAGACTATTTTAACAGTGTGAATATTCAGGCGCGCAAGAACATGAAATTGCATATTCAATATGTGCCAAAGCGCTACTGGCGTTATATGAATGAGAAATTACTTTAAACAGTACATCAAGCTGCTTTCAGGCATAATAAGCATTGGTATATTTAAATTGAGTGTATAAACATGAAGGTATGGCTAACGTCATTAGCGCTGCTCACTGGATTAACTGCATGTTCGGAACAACCACAAAAACCGGTCGTAGATCCAGCCAAATATCAGGTTCAGACCGCACAGGAACTGCAGCAACGTTTTGATGCACTCAATGTCCAGTTAGCCCAAGACTTTCAGAAATTTAAGAAAGTCGAAAGCATTGCTTTCGCACACCAGTTTCCTTTAGATGTCAATAATCTGCAAAGCTTGAACCAGCATCTCGTTAGCAGTACCGCATTAAAACCTAGTAAAATCGCCTATTGCGATATGATGAATAGTTATTTTGCCGATATGTTCCGTTTGGGACATTACAATCTGGAACTGGTCGATGACATTAAATTGCCCAATGCCAAGAATGAAAATTTAAAAGCTAATTTCTCTGATGCTGATCATTTTTATACCTTTATTCTGGATCGTTATACGACTTATCGTCAGGTTCAGCAGACCATGGGTTATGGCTGTAATTTAAAAGCTGCGCTGTAAATCCTAAAGCCAGAAAAAAGCCCATCACAGATGGGCTTTTTTGATTTTAAGCATTAGCAACCGGTCAGTTTTTCAGGCTGCGGTTTTTCATTCGGGAAGAAAATCGGACGAAGTTTTACCCCGATCCCATTACCAATAAAAGCGAAGACCAGCCATAACCAGCCATGCAGACTACCCGACGCAATTCCACTGAAATATGCACCGATATTACAACCGTAGGCCAGGCGTGCGCCATAGCCCAGCATTATGCCACCTATAACAGCAGCAATCAGTGAACGTTTTGGAATATTGAAATTCGGCGCAAATTTACCTGCCAAACTTGCTGCCAACAAAGCACCCAGCATGATACCGAAGTTCATCATTGAGGTAATATCAAACCATAATGATTCTGCCAGTGCTTTGGCATTGCCTGCTTTTTGCCAATAATCCCAAGAAGCTACATCAACACCCACAAGCGTAGCACCTTTGGCACCCCAAACTGCCAGCGCAGAGGTTACGCCCCAAGGACGACCTGCGAGTGCCAGCGTAGCAAAGTTGAGCAAGGTCAGAATAATACCGCCCCAAATCAAAGGCCATGGACCACGAACAAAGCGCTTCCAGCCCTGATATTCACTGCGTGGCTCAATTTCCAGGCTACCATGACGTTTCTTTTCAAAATAAACAGTCGCCGCAGCAATGATGGCAAAAACGATAAAGCTCAACAGCAATCCAGGGAGGACGCCTAAACTTTCTACCAGTGAAATAGGCTCAAGATGTGGCAGGGCAAACCACCAGTCAAGGTGGGAGGTCGCAATCACAGACCCGATACAGAAGAACAAGAGCGTCACCAGCATACGTGCACTACCGCCACCTACGGTATACAGGGTACCTGATGCACAACCGCCACCGAGCTGCATACCGATACCGAAAATAAAGGCACCAATCATGACTGACATGGAAACAGGGTTAACATTGCCTTTGACTGGGTTGCCGAACAATTCACCTGCACCTAAAGCGGGGAAGAACAGTAAAACTGCCAGCGCCAGCATAATCATCTGCGCACGTAAACCACGGCCGCGACGTTCCTTGATAAAGACACGCCAGCTCGAAGTAAAACCAAATGAAGCATGGTACAGGGTCATGCCCAGTGCACCACCAACCAAAAATAATAGGGCCTGATTTAAGCCTACGATTTGATAAGCACCGATTGTACCTATGATAAGCAAAATAAAAGCTGCCCAGACCGAAATATTCGACCGTTGGGAAGCAGCAACAATGACTGACATGGGAGATTAAATTTTAAAAATAAAGGCTGGTATTCTACTGAATTTCAGTTTAAATGCAGCCCGTTTTGCCGATTCAATCACAATTAAGTCATTCTAATACTTGATAAGTTTTATCAATTTATTTGATTTTATCGAATCATTTAGATAAAAAATTGATCCCATCAAGAAATAATGCAATTTCAATTTAGATAATTCGATATTTAAAATCATCTCTGATAAAAAAGCCTGCAATCGCAGGCTTTTAAACATCAAGCTGAATCCTAAAATCAGTTTTCAGCTTTTTCCCGAACTTCTCCGGCACCTTCCTCAACTGCCGCAGCTGTTGCTGCAGTTGCTTTACGTGCTGCTTCCGCAGTGGCATCTGCTGCTCTAGACGTTGCAGCAGCAGCTTCGTCCGCTGCCTGAGCAGTATTTTCCGCGGCATTATCCATTGCTCGTTCGGTTTCTACCGCAGCCTCACGGCTGGCATCTTCCATATCATGACCGGCTTGATTGGCTGCATTTTCTAAATGCTCACCTGTGGTTGCGCCGGTTTCAGGCGCTTCTTCTTTACTACAGCCGACTAAGGCAACAGTGGTCGCCAAACCTAAAGCAATCAGTAATTTATTCATCGAGTAATATCCTTTTGTTGTTGTAGAGCTGCAATCTAATTTAGCAGCCATTTGTTTAGATTTATGCTAGCAAATAGATCAACATTTGTTGATTAACTGTAACTTTTTTCGATACTTATACTGTAATGGCACAGTCGGAAGTTGTTTTAAGTTTCATGGAATAGTGATATTCATAGAGAGGGGAGCTTCAAAACTATCATTCGACATGCAGATTATAGTATGAAGTTTGGTATTTAGATATTTGGCATCATGAGCCAGAGATAATTCTAAAAATGAAGAAATGAAAGACAGAAAAAAGCCCGCATGATGCAGGCTTTTTTTAAGAAAAACTTATAGACCAGCAGACGCTTTAAGCGCTTCCACTTTGTCAGTTTTTTCCCAGGTAAATGCAGTATCTGAACCTTCACGACCGAAGTGACCATAAGCAGCAGTTTGCTTATACATCGGCTGGATCAGGTCAAGCATACGGGTAATGCCATATGGACGTAAGTCGAAATGTTCACGAACCAGTGCAATAATCAATTCTTCAGAGACTTTTGCAGTATTGAAGGTATTGATTGAAATTGAAGTTGGCTCAGCAACACCAATTGCATAAGACACCTGAATTTCACACTTGTCAGCCAGGCCAGCAGCAACGATGTTTTTCGCTACATAACGACCTGCATATGCAGCAGAGCGGTCAACTTTAGATGGATCTTTACCAGAGAAAGCACCACCGCCGTGACGTGCCATACCGCCGTAGGTATCTACGATAATTTTACGGCCAGTCAAACCACAGTCACCCACAGGACCACCGATCACAAACATACCCGTTGGGTTGATGTGGAATTTGGTCTCTGCATGGAACATGTCAGCAGGAATGATTTTCTTCACGATTTCTTCAATCACAGCTTCTTTCAGGTTTGCTTGAGTGATTTCAGGATCATGTTGAGTCGAAAGAACGACTGCATCTAAACGAACTGGTACGCCATTTTCATAAGCAAACGTTACCTGGCTTTTTGCATCTGGGCGTAACCATGGCAAGGTGCCATTACGGCGTAATTCAGCCTGCTTTTCCATTAAACGATGCGCATATGAAATCGGCGCAGGCATTAATACATCAGTTTCGCGGCTTGCATAACCGAACATTAAACCCTGGTCGCCGGCACCCTGATCTTCAGGTTTCTGGCGGTCTACACCCTGAGCAATTTCAGGTGACTGTTTACCAATCATGTTGATCACGGCACAGGTTGAACCATCAAAGCCAAGATCAGAATGGTGATAACCAATTCCGTTTACGGTATGACGTACAATTGCCTCAAAATCAACATTTGCTGTCGTTGTGATTTCACCGGCAAGTACAACCGCACCTGTTTTTACAAGCGTTTCACAAGCAACCCGTGCATATGGGTCTTCTTTTAAGATTGCATCCAAAATAGCGTCACTGATTTGGTCAGCCATTTTATCTGGATGGCCTTCGCTTACAGATTCCGAAGTAAATACAGCGTACTCGCGCATAGTCCTATCACAGTTAATTTTAAAGACCCGATATGTTACATCGAGTTGCGCTCTAGGACTAGCTTAACACGACAAAATTGGTCGAAATTGTTTCAAATTATTGTGTTTTTAATTGATTAATAGAATTAAAAAAATTGATATGTCTATTTAGACAGTATTATTGATTGGGGAATATGAAGCAACAATATTTTAATCCGTCAGACTGTCAGAAAATTAAATGCTTAGATTTCCGATTAAATCTTAAAAAAATAGACGATAGAAAAAATACAAAGCTTAAAATTCAAAATTTACTTAAGCAAGTGATCATTACATCAATAAAGCAGATTCAGGCTGTGCGCCTTGCGACCAAATGTCTTGTTGATGTTCGGGTATATCTTCATATTAGCGCTAAGTCTTCAACATTGGCCGTTTAGGAATGGCGATATCTTTTGCTATGGACTTCTTGGAGCAAGACTGTACGGAGATCAGAAATCATGTATCAAAAGGCATTTACCCTGATTGAAGTGCTGATCGTGCTCATCATTATCGCGATTTTAGTGACGATGGCTTTTATGAGTTATCAAGCTTATGTCGTGCGTAATCAATTGGCCGAAGTGTTTGAACAGGCTGGAGCATATCGAACCCAGTTTATTGTCTCAGATCAACACTGTGATGCTGGACGCGAGATTGGTGGGCATGGTCAATATATCGAAAAAGTGATCATTAATGCCGCGTGCCGGATAGAGTTCAAGATGCGAGAGCAGGGTGTGGATGCTGCGATTCGCGGGAAATCGGTTGCTTTTGATGTTCATAGTGGCAAATGTTATTCCACTGATATTCAGCAGCGCTATTTGCCCAAAGCCTGTCAAGGACAATAAGTCTGCCGAGGTTGGAAATTAGCCTAGGCAAATTAGGTTTCACCTGTATATCAAAAAATCCTACCCATATTTTATAAAATTTAGTACAAATTACATTATAAATAGATCAGTGAACTGTATAGATTTTCTTCAAAAACAATGCTGTGAGTCATATGACATAGAGACAAAATTAGCATAAATTCAACCCTGTCTAACAGCTTAAATGCTAGATACAGAACATTATTTCAGCAGTAAAATTTAGAATAATTTAAGCTAAAAATCGGCAGAGAGAACCGAAGTCGAAGAAGAAATGTGGAATAATTGTACGATAAGGCAAGAGACACTCAATAAACTGATAAATATTGTTGGTTAGTCTTTACCCCTCGCTGTTTTTTTAAGACAATAGACAGCAGTTTTGAAAGTCTTTTCATCATTTCCTATTTCTGAATATTTTGGACTCTGATTTATGACAACCCCGCTTAATGAACGTCGTATTGCAAACGCAATTCGTGTATTGGCAATGGATGCTGTGCAAAAAGCAAACTCAGGACATCCAGGTGCTCCAATGGGGATGGCAGATATCGCTGATGTGGTTTGGCGTGAATTCATGAACCATAACCCGACCAACCCGAATTGGGCAAACCGTGACCGTTTTGTATTATCAAATGGCCATGGCTCTATGCTTCAATATGCGCTTCTTCATTTAACGGGCTACGATCTTTCGATTGAAGATCTTAAAGCATTCCGTCAACTTCATTCTAAAACACCTGGTCACCCGGAGTTGGGCTATGCACCAGGGATTGAAACGACGACTGGTCCTTTAGGTCAAGGCATCGCGAATGCTGTCGGTTTTGCACTGGCTGAAAAAACTCTAGCTGCGCAATTCAACAAAGACGACATCCAAGTTGTAGATCACTTCACTTATTGCTTCCTCGGCGATGGCTGTTTGATGGAAGGTGTTTCTCACGAAGCATGTTCTTTGGCGGGTACATTGGGTCTGGGCAAATTGATTGCTTACTATGACGACAATGGCATCTCGATTGATGGCGAAGTGGAAGGCTGGTTCTCTGACGATACAGAACAACGCTTCTTGGCGTACGGCTGGCAAGTGATTAAAGTTGATGGCCACGATGCAGATGCAATCCGTCAGGCAACTGTTGAGGCGAAAGCTGAAACTGCTAAACCAACCATCATTATCTGTAAAACCGTGATTGGTTTGGGTTCACCAAACAAGCAAGGTAAAGAAGACAGTCATGGTGCACCACTCGGTCATGACGAAATCGTCTTGACTCGTGAAGCACTAGGCTGGACTGACGAAGCATTTGTGATTCCTGAAGATGTGTATGCAGCTTGGGATGCGAAAGCCAAAGGTGCTGAATCAGAAGCAGCTTGGAACGAAACATTTGCTGCTTATGCTGCAAAATATCCAACTGAAGCCGCTGAATTTAAACGTCGTTTATCTGGTGAATTACCGGCTGACTTCGTTGCAAAAGCGGATGCCTATATTGCAGAAGTGAATGCCAAAGCTGAAACAATTGCAACGCGTAAAGCCAGCCAAAATGCATTGCAAGCACTTGTTCCATTATTGCCAGAAGTTCTAGGTGGTTCTGCGGATCTTGCAGGTTCTAACCTGACCCTTTGGAAAGGCGCGCAAGGCGTACAGGACAATCCGGCAGGTAACTACGTACACTATGGCGTACGTGAATTCGGTATGACTGCAATCGCGAATGGTGTTGCACTGCATGGCGGGTTCATCCCTTATGTAGCAACATTCCTGATGTTTATGGAATATGCACGTAATGCGGTACGTATGTCTGCATTAATGAAACAGCGCGTGATCCATGTGTATACGCATGACTCAATTGGTCTGGGTGAAGATGGCCCAACGCATCAACCTGTTGAGCAGATCGCATCCCTTCGTGGTACACCAAACCTAAATACATGGCGCCCATGTGACACCGTTGAAGCAGCAATTTCTTGGAAATCTGCATTAACGCGTGCTGAAGGTCCAACCGCATTGATCTTCTCTCGTCAGAACTTGCCATTCCAAACCCGTACTCAAGCTCAAATTGAGAACGCTGCGAAAGGTGGCTATGTATTGGCTGAAGAAAAAGGCGAATTGAAAGCCATCATCATTGCAACTGGTTCTGAAGTATCTCTGGCAATGGAAGCTTATGCACAGCTTGAAGGCGTGCGTGTCGTGTCTATGCCATGTGCTGAAGAATTCATGAAGCAAGATGCAGCTTATCGTGAAGCGGTTCTTCCATCAAATATTCGTGCACGTGTTGCTGTTGAGGCTGCACATGTTGATTACTGGTGGAAATTTGTGGGTCTTGATGGTCGCGTAATCGGTATGACAACGTATGGCGAATCTGCACCTGCAAAAGATCTGTTCCAGTTCTTCGGTATTACTACTGAAGCAGTTGTAGCAGCTATAAAAGAGATTACTGCATAATCAACTGATTAAGCAGTTTTTTAAAAGACGCTCCATTTTTGGGGCGTCTTTTATTTTTTCGCTTTTTAGCGTTGTTTTCATGTCGCAATCGTTAGAAAGTTCTCCCATAGTCGAAATGAAAGAGTGAGATGAACATGAGCTTGTATGAACAAATTAACGATGAAATTACTTTAATGGATGCAGGCGAACTCAAGTGGATCGGACAGGAATTACCTCTTGAAGCGATGGTTGCAGTTGATTTAATGCTGCAAGAATTAGCCGAAGAAAAGGTCATTAAAGTGCGTCGTAAAAATCATGAAAAGACGACTGGCCTAAAACAGGTTGATCGTATTCTGGTTGAAAAACTTTAAACATAAAGCATGAAAAGTCCCTGATTGGGGCTTTTTTTATGCCGGATGATTTTCATCTGACAGGTTGCTTATGAGCACCAGATGAGATAAAGCTAAGTTTAGGCCGCTATAAAAATTCAGCGACTACTATCGAAATGACTTAAATTAAAGAAATAAGCCAAAGAAGCGGTTAAACATGAATATACAGCCCCAGATCCAGATCAAATCTTTAGAGCAAATATCACAGGCAGAATGGCTATTTTTATGGCAAGACTATCAACGCTTTTATCAGACCCAAATTTCTGAAGAGGTAAGTGAAAATACCTGGGATAAATTAACCAATTATGAATTAGATTCAATGTACGGTTTTGCGGCGCTGATGGATGGAAAGGTCGTGGGGATTGTGCATGTTATCGAACATAATAGTAGCTGGACAGTAAGACCTTATGCCTATTTGCAGGATCTATTTACCCATCCTGACTATCGGGGAAAGGGTGTGGCGCGTAAGTTGATTCAACATGTCTATCAGGTTGCACAGCAGCGTAATTGCGACCGGGTTTACTGGCTGACTCAGGAATCAAATCATCAGGCACAAGCGTTGTATAACAAAGTCGCCAAGAAAACTGGATTCATCCAGTACCGTATGGATTAAAGCTCAAAAATTAAAAAAAATAACTTACAATTTTATCGTTTCATCACTGCAACAAAACTTTTTATCTTTAGGGCTGTAAACGGTTCCAGATTCTATACACTTAATAACATCCAAAACGTGAGATAAAAACATGAATTTCAAAACATTAGTATTAGGCTTGGCGGTCGCATCTGTAGCAACAGTTTCTATGGCAAAACCAGTGGGCTATACGATTGACCCGACTCATTCAGCAACTGTTTTCTCTTGGAGCCACTTTGGTTTCTCTACACCATCTGCAAACTTCAGTGACATCCAAGGTACCATTAATGTTGATAATGAAAAACCTGCGAATTCTTCGGTTAATGTGAACATCCCGGTTGCAAGCATTAATACGAATGTGAAAGCACTGGATGACCATATTAAGACAGCAGAATTTTTTGATGCTGCCAAATATCCGAATATCACTTTTAAAAGTACTAAAGTTCAGGCTTTAGGCAAAAACAAATACAAAATCACCGGTAACTTAACCGTGAAAGATGTCACTAAACCTGTGGTACTGGATGCGGTTTTAAACAAACAAGGTGTGCACCCAATGACCAAATTACAAACGATTGGTTTTAATGCAACCACTTCATTTAACCGTTCAGCCTTTGGGGTAGGCGGTTATGTTCCAAATGTGGGCGATAAAATTACAGTGAACATTACTACTGAGGCTTCTGTACCTGCTCCGAAAAAGTAAGAATGACAAATTAAAAAAGCACCCAACAGGGTGCTTTTTTATTACGGTTATTTAAGTTGCAGGTTTTCTAAATAATGCATCAATACCGAACTGGCTGCCTGTTCAAGCGCGGGCGCATAGCTTTGATGATCCGCCCGTAAGGCGGGAATATTGATCTGGGCTTTGCGTAACTCACAGGTATGTCCAATCAGCCATTTCTCTAAACTTTCACTGGCCGCTTCAGCATGGAATTGTAGTGCTAGAATATTCTGTCCTACCTGAAAAGCCTGATTTGGATAAAGGTCAGAGCTGGCCAGTAATTCTACCTGTTCAGGTAGGTCAAATGTATCACCATGCCAATGCAGCACTTCAATATCTTCGAGAGCTTTTAGTGGATTATTTTCAATAGAGGCAAGCTTAAGTTTAGACCAGCCAATTTCTTTGCTATGTCCTGCATAGACTTTGGCCCCAAGTGCATGAGCAATGAGTTGAGCACCCAGACAAATACCTAAAGTGGGTAAATTCTTTTCTAAACGTACTTTAAGTAAATCTATTTCCTGTTGTAAAAAAGGATAATCCTCAGTTTCATAGACTGCAATCGGGCCACCGAGAATGACTGTTAATCCGGGGTGTTCAAAAGCCTTAGTGAGATCATCGATACCGGCTTCGAAATAACGCACACGTAAGCCGAGCTGATAAAAAATATCTTCCCAAGCGCCTAAGTCTTCAAAAGCGAGATGTTGAATGGCATAAACGGTATCGGGGAGGTGGGCTAAGTTCAGCATAGTTTTTTGATATCAAGAGAATGATTTAATTTAACGTGAATCAAAAGCAAAATAAAAGGCTTTATCTACCGATCCTGTGCAAAATAGAAAATAATGAATATCGCTTCGCTATCGGCAACTGTATAAACATTTTTGTGTGATCGCTACATGAAGTGGGTCATTTTCCTTTTGTATAGGAAAGAGAGTAGAGTAAGACTGCCGTACTGAATAAAAACAACAAGCCTATCAGGAACAAGGATATGCAAAATATACGTTTATATGTCGATAAAAATAGAATCAGCCCTTATGCCATGTCGGTCTATGTTGCCTTAAAAGAAAAGGGTTTAGATTTTCAGGAAATCGTGATTGATTTAGATCAGCAGCAACAGAAATCTGCGGCTTATCAGGCTATTTGTCCAAGTGCTAAAGTTCCGTGTTTAATAGTAGATAACTTTAGCCTGTTTGAATCATGGGCAATCACTGAATACTTGGAAGATACCTTTCCGGCTCCAAGTTATCCGGCCTTATATCCTAAGGAAATTCAGGCCAGAGCCAAATGCCGCGCTATACAAGCCTTGGTCAAAACCGATTTTATGCAAATCCGCCAGCAAATGCCTTCCGATTCGGTATTTCATCCACCAAAAATATCTACACCTCTTACAGCTCCGATAACTGAAGAAATTCAGCGATTGTTAAATGTGGCAGAACATATGCTGGAGGATATATGGTTAACTGAACACTGGTCAATTGCAGACTTTGATCTGGCCTTTATATTGCATCGGTTGCTGAGCCATCAGGTGAAACTTCCTGTGAAAATAATAGAATATGTCGAGGGTAATTTTAAGCGTGCTTCGGTACAGGCGTGGCTGGAAGAACATGAAAAAGCTAAAACTTTAATTTAATGCCGACTGATAAAACAGTTCATAAAAAAACTACTTAAATAGGTAAAATTCAAGCGTAATATGAATCAGAACAAGACTTGAAAGATGCTGAGGATACAGTCCTCGTTGAATAAGAAGGAAGGAGTGGCCGGTGGGAAATTCACATCATCATGAGCATAGTCATGTCACCGTGACTGCAAAAAATGCCAGAAAATTATCAATAGCGCTGGGATTAACCACCACTTTTTTAATTGTGGAAGTGATTGCTGGTTTTCTAACTCAAAGTTTGGCCTTACTTTCTGATGCTGCGCATATGTTTACCGATGCTGCTGCACTGGCTATCGCTTTAGTCGCTATCAAAATTGGACAAAAACCGGCAGACAATAAACGGACATTTGGTTATCAGCGCTTTGAGATTTTGGCTGCTTTGTTTAACGCCTTAATGCTGTTTGTGGTTGCGATTTATATCTTGTTTGAAGCTTATCAGCGTTTGAGTCATCCACCAGAAATTCAAAGCCTTGGCATGATGATTGTTGCTGTTTTGGGGCTGATCATTAATCTGATTTCCATGAAAATTCTGGTGTCTAGTAGTCAGGAAAGTCTCAATGTCAAAGGTGCTTATCTGGAAGTGCTCAGTGATGCACTGGGATCTGTAGGCGTGATTATTGGAGCACTAGTGATTTATTTCACCGGCTGGATGTGGATAGATACACTCATTGCAGTATTAATCGGATTTTGGGTATTGCCAAGAACCTGGATTTTGCTGAAACAGAGCATCAATATTCTGCTTGAAGGTGTGCCGGAGGAAATTGATATTGAAAAATTACGTCACGATCTTTTGGCGCTTGATGGGGTCCAGGATATTCATCAGCTCAAGGTCTGGGCGATTACTTCCAAAAAAGTCATGCTGACCGTGCATCTGGTTGCACCGAATGTGGATTATCAGAAACTGCGGCATCAGACCTTTGAGATGCTTCACCATGAGCATCATATTACCGAGATGACCTTGCAGATTGAAGCGGAAGATTGCCCGCCGGAACATCGGGGACAATCCTCACATCCGCATTCACATGCTGAAACCCATCAGCATTGAAGTGGAATAATCTAAGCATCGGGAAAGTTGATTATTTTTTTAAAAGTGAACGAATCACATCCAGATAACTTGGCGGAGCATCGACATACTCACGCTCCCTTAACATCTGGTGCATTCTCCCCAGCTTTTGATGTGGAACAGAGGCCATCAAATGATGTTCAATATGATAGTTCACATGAATCGGGGCAACCAAAGCACGTGCCAGCCAGCCTGCACGAGTAGTTCGGGTATTGCTAAGGGCAGAATGACTGGTTTCTAATCCGGCATGTTCAGCCATGGCACGGATGCGGATGAACAAAGGAAATGGGGTGATATAGGCGAGAGGCCATAATAAATACAGTTTAGGATGGCCGCTGGCCCAAAGCGCAGAAAAAATTGCTGCATTTGAAATTAACATACCAGAACTATTTTTAAGCAAGTTTTTCGCTAACTCTAAATTGCTGCGATCATCACGCGGAATTGGCTTGGGGTCATTGGAAACACTCCATTCCAGTAATTCCAGATCCATTAATACCCGACCTGCAAGAAACTTAAGCCCAGATTGTCCATTCAGGTCACGGAAAAATTTCCTGAATAGTGAGCTTTGAGTAATGGGAAATTTTTTTACCAACCCCAAGTCAGGATCATCTGGCTGTGAGGTTTTAGCATGATGTTTCAGATGATAAGGACGATACTTGCTAACATCATTCCAGATCGGGCGTGCACAGAGCCAGTCGGTCAAATGAGTGTTTAACCATTTAGTTTTGAACAGGCTATGATGTGAGGCATCATGCATCAAAATAGCCATCGCAAGCTGGCGTCCCGCAAGAATGGCCAATGCCAGCGCGCACATCAGGACTTTCCCCCATGTAGGTAAATATTCCCAGCTATAGGCAACCGTACCAAAGGTCATGACAATTACGGTCCAGGTTGAACCTACTGCCCAGGCACCGTGTAAGTCTGAGGTCGTGGTGAGTTCTTTAATTTCGTCACGACTAAAAAGTTCTGTGACACTGACCTTGCTGTTCATTCTTCTGCCTATATTTAGTTCTTATTGCTTTATTCAATATATTTGGATGAAATATTACAGTCAATTAATTTTTGTGTATAAAAAAGAAATAAATTAGACCCCTTGGTCTTTAAAATAGTGTTGCCATAAAAGTTGACCCTGTTTTTCTATTTTGCGGACTGCGAGCTCAAATTGTTGTCGAGCATCTGTGTCTATCCATTCTGCAGGAAGTAAGGGGTCAGCACGCAAACTAAATAGGGCAGATTTACCTAGATAAAAGGCACTTTTTGCAGCCTCTGCTAAAGTCAGATTCTGGTAATTCTCAAACCAGTCGTTGATAGCATGCCGTACTGCATGATAGGTCTGATGTAGCTCTTCGATATCCCATAAATCACGAACTTCGGTTTCACTTTCCAGTTGACTGACTTGAAAAAAACGTGCGTCAGGATCTAATCCAAACTGGATTACAGCTGTTTTTAATGGACTTAGATTTAGCGTTAAATTATCGGGACGAATAAAAACATTTTGCTCTAGTTCCTGAAAACCATAATAACGTAGCGCTTTTTCCCTTTTAGATAATGCCGTACGGTCTACACGTCCCAAAGCACCGGTATAGACCAGCACATATTTTCCGTTCCATGTAGTCGCCGTTTGCATATCAGGATGTTTGTTTAAGCTGATAAAAGAAGTATCGAATTTTTTCTCTAGCAATTGATATACGCCGCGCTCTACAGCTTGAATGACATTTTCCTGATTTAATCGGGCTACAGCGACACGGATACCATTGTCAGATATACCCAATAATTCAGCAGCAGTTAATATCCGCTTAATAGACAGGGTGGAGTTTTTAGAAGCGTAGAGAAGGTCTAAAACAAGATGACGTGCATTCAGTTTATAAGTCATGAAACGATATCGTAATTAAAAGAATTGAAAGTTTTGAAGTTTATTTACAATAGCACTTTGTCATGAATAACCCAAAAAAATGTCAGGGTGAAAGAGAATGAATAAGTGATTTGAGATATGCATTTTATTAATAAATTTTTTTCAAACACAATAAAAAACCCTTATCTTTCGATAAGGGTTTTTCGTATTCTGGAGCGGGAAAGGAGACTCGAACTCCCGACCCCAACCTTGGCAAGGTTATGCTCTACCAACTGAGCTATTCCCGCAATGAGGTGAATTATAGAGAATTCCACAGCAGTGTCAACTCTCTATAAATCTGTTTGATTAATTAATCAGCACGGCGCCAAACCGTACCTTGACGGGTATCCTCAAGAACAACACCTTGATCAAGTAAAGATTGACGAATCTCATCCGCACGTGCGAATTCTTTGGCTTTCTTGGCATCCTGACGCTGTTGAATTAAATCTTCAATTTGTTCAGGTGACAACCCTAGAGCTTCCTGACCAATGTCAGACTTGAGGAACTCTTCTACATCCTGCTGTACCAGACCGAGAATATTGGTCAGGTGACGTAAAGTTGCATAATAAATCGCTGCCTGTTCCGCATTTTCTTCTTTCACGGTACGATTCAGCTCTTTATTGATTTCGAACAATACCGCAATCGCTTCAGGCGTATTGAAATCATCACGCATAGCGGCATTGAAACGCTCAACCAAAGCCTCATCCAGAGTTTCAATCAGATGATCACCATAAACCGCCTGATAGGTTTTAAAAGAATGGTAGAAACGAGACAAGGTATTTTTTGCTTCTTTTAAGGCAACATCCGAGTAATTCACCGGGCTACGATAATGGGAAGACACAATGAAATAACGCACCACTTCCGGATGGAATTTTTCAATCACGTCGCGAATAGTGAAGAAATTGCCTAAAGACTTCGACATTTTCTCGCCATCGACATTAATAAATCCGGCATGCATCCAGTAATTGACATACTGTTCACCAGTAGAAGCTTCAGATTGTGCAATTTCATTTTCATGGTGCGGGAAGGTCAAATCAGCACCGCCGCCATGAATATCGAAATGATTGCCTAGGCAGCAGGTCGACATTGCTGAACATTCAATATGCCAACCCGGACGGCCATTACCCCAAGGGGAAGCCCATGACGGTTCATTTTCCTTGGCATGTTTCCACAGTACAAAGTCAAATGGATGTTTCTTTTCAACTTCGACATCGACACGTTCAGACGCACCCGCTTGCATATCTTCCAGTTTACGGCCAGAAAGACGACCATATTTGGCAAACTTCTCGACCTCAAAGTAGACATCACCATTATTGGATGGATAAGCCGTACCTTTGTCGACCAGGTTGCTGATCATATCCTGCATCTGATCGATGTAATCTGTGGCTTTAGGTGCTACATCAGGTGCAAGGCAGCCCAGTTTGGCAAAATCCTCATTCATCGCATCAATAAAGCGGCTGGTTAGCTCTGAGATACTTTCGCCATTTTCATTGGCACGTTTAATAATTTTGTCGTCAATATCCGTAATATTACGCACATATTTGACTTTCCAGCCTTGGCTACGCAGGAAACGGATAATATAGTCAAATGCAACCACTGTACGTGCATGTCCAATATGACAGTAGTCATAAACCGTCATACCACAGACATACAGATCAATCTGACCTTCAACACGAGGTACGAATTCTACTTTTTTGCGTTGCTCTGAGTTATATAGAACAAATGGTTGCATAGCTGTTCAAAAGACTTCAAATAAAAGGATGAATCATCTTAACCTAAGCATAATTATTCATAAAGATAAAAGCGTAAAAAGCCTCAGTTATTTAGGGGAGTTAGGCGACGAGAGCGATTTATAAAGAAGAGGTTCAGGAAGTGAAATGGCGATATTGAGCTTACATTTTCAGAGACAGTATCCGTCAGGGTAATTGAGTTAAATTGAAATGAGGATGATTTAGTATGAATCCCATTCATTGAGACGAGAGTGAGGATATTCTAATAAAAAATAAAAATAAGCACATTCTACAGTTTTAAAAATGGAGTGAATGTAGAGGCGGAGATACCAGATTGCGCAAGTTGAATACAATCTGAATATATTAAAAATCCGTCGAATCTTCTACATTTAGAAAGCTTACAATTGCATAGCTATGCTAAAATTGCGAAAATTATGCCCATCAAACCAGAGTTTTTCTCTGTCCTTAGCGTAGGTAAACAGGCTTTGAATCCACAAAAAACAGCGAATCAACTAGATTTCCAGAAAGTCGCACTTGAAACACTGCGCATCGAAGAAAATGCACTACAGATTTTAGCAACACAGATTGATGACCGTTTTAGCCGGGCATGTGAAATTATTCTACAGTGTACTGGCCGTCTGGTGATTACCGGAATGGGCAAGTCAGGTCATATTGGCCGTAAAATGGCGGCGACCTTTGCTTCGACCGGAACTCCCTCATTCTTTATGCATCCAGGTGAAGCCGGTCATGGTGACTTGGGGATGCTGGTGGCTGGTGATGTGCTGATTGCCATTTCCAACTCGGGCAAGAGTGATGAAATCATGATGCTGATGCCGCTGATCAAGCATCTGGAAATTCCGCTGATTACCATCAGTGGTGATGATCGTGGTCCAATGCCACAAAATGCTGATGTAGCTTTAACGCTGGGTAATATTCAGGAGGCTTGTCCACTGGGTTTAGCGCCGACATCGTCAACGACGGCAACATTGGCTTTGGGCGATGCTTTGGCGGTAGCTTTATTGGATGCTCGCGGCTTTACCTCGGATGATTTTGCACGCTCACATCCTGCAGGTGCGCTGGGTAAGCGTCTGTTATTGCATGTGAAGCATCTGATGCGTACTGGCGCAGATTTACCTAAAGTCTCGCCAGATACCGCCATGAATAAAGTATTGTACGAAATTTCCAACAAGCGCTTGGGCTTAACCACAGTCGTCGATGAAAATGATGTGTTGCTGGGGATTTTTACCGATGGTGACTTGCGTCGCTTGATTGATAAGCAGCAAGGTTTTGATGTCAATCTGGCTATTCAGGACGTGATGACCAAAAATCCGTTGACCATTTCTCAGGAAGCACGTGCAGTGGTCGCACTGGAACGTATGAATGAACATAAAATTAATCAATTTGTAGTTGTTGATGATGCCAATAAAGTCATTGGCGTGATTAGTATGCATGACCTGATTCAGGCTGGGGTAAATTAATAAATGGCATCTTATGTATTATTAGAGCAGGCACGTCATATTGCAGCACTGGTGCTTGATGTAGATGGTATTTTAAGTGATGGCTTTGTAACGCTGACCAATACTGGCGATGAGATCAAATCCTTTGATATTCGTGATGGTCTGGGCATGAAACTGGTTCAACAAGCAGGAATCAAGGTGATTATTATCACCGGACGTAAAAGCAATATCGTAGAAAAGCGTATGTCGGATCTGGGTGTTGATCTGGTCTATCAGGGCCGTGAAGACAAAGGTACAGCACTTCGTGAAGCCTGTGCGCAGCTCAATATTGATCCTGAAGATTGCCTGTACATGGGCGATGATTGGCCTGATCTGTCTGCTTTTGCCATTGCGGGCATGAAAGTGACCGTGCCTAATGGTCATGTCGAAGTTCGCCGCCGTGCCGATCTGGTGACTCAGGCGCAGGGTGGACGTGGTGCGGTGCGTGAAATCTGCGATATGCTGTTAATGTCCAAAGGCATGTACCAAGAGTTACTTGAAAAATATACTCGTGCGCCTTATTAATAAGTCATATCTTTTGGATTAAGTACACCGCTTATGGATACTAAAGTTTTATATATTACGGCCGTGATTATTGCCGCAATAAGTGGTGGTTATTACTATTACAGCGGCAAGGGCAACAAGCTGCAGGCAGACTCTGCGCGCAGCATGACCTATTCCGCTCAAAATATTAACTTAACCCAGACGGATGAAGCAGGCCAGGTGTCGGTTCGTGCCCAAGTGGACCGACTTGAGCAGAATCTGCAGCTAGAAACCTCAAAGCTGGAAAATCTGCAAGCATCGACTTATGACAATGGTAAAGTCGATGCGACTTTCTTTGCCAAAATGGCGCATGGTTATGATGACAATACAAAAGTTGTACTCTCTCAAGAAGTGCTCGCCACCAAAATCATGCAAAATGGGAAAATGCAGTTTCGTACTGAAGAACTGACCACTTTTCCGAAAACACGTGAAATTGAAACAGACAAGACAGTGATTGTGGAATCTCCACAGGCTGAATTTGTCAGCCAGGGTCTTAAAGCCAATCTTAATGATGGTCAATACGAATTCTTTAATATTCGAGGAAAGTATGAACCAAACTCCTAAAGCCAAAATGATGCACACTTTCCTGAAGCGTATGACGCTGGCGACTGTGGTTGGACTCGGTTCAATCGCTGCTTTTGCACTGCCATCTGACCGTAACCAGCCAATTACCTTGCTGGCTGACCGGGCGACTTTCAATGAGCGGACGGGTGTGACGACGTATTCGGGCAATGTCATCATTGAACAGGGCACCATGAAGCTGCAAGCCAATTCGATTGTGGCCAATCTGAACAATAAGCGCCAGATCAGCCTGATTACGGCTACTGGCAGCCCGGCACAGTTCCAGCAAAAAGTGGATCCGGCCAAAGGTCTTGCCAAAGGTCAGGCGCAGAAAATTGTCTATAATGCTGAAACCGGGATTATTACCTTGTCAGGTAATGCCTTCCTGCAACAGGACGGTGCCAGTATTCGTGGTGCGACTTTAAAATACAGCATGAACAAAGGCGATATCGAAGCCACCGGAACGCCAAACAAAACCGGTTCATCGTCTGGCCGTGTACAAATCGTGATTCCACCCTCTAGTTCAACATCCTTCCCGGGAGCGCGTGATTAATGGAGCAATCGCAGCAGGTTCAAACCTTAACCATTAAGCATCTGGCGAAAAATTATAATAAACGCTGGGTAGTGAAAGATGTGTCGTTCAGCATGGAAAGTGGCCAGATTGTTGGGTTACTGGGACCAAATGGTGCCGGTAAAACCACCAGTTTTTATATGGTAGTTGGTCTGGTGCGGATGGACAAGGGGGAAATCTATCTCGATGATCTGGATCTTTCCGACCTCGCAATGCATGAACGGGCGCGTAAGGGAATTGGTTATTTGCCGCAGGAAGCTTCGATTTTCCGAAAACTGACGATTTCAGAAAATATTATGGCGATTCTGGAAACCCGTAAAGATATGACCAAGGCACAACGTCAGCAACGTCTGGCGGAGCTATTGGCAGACTTTAAAATCACCCATATCAAAGATTCTTTGGGCATGAGCGTATCTGGTGGGGAACGACGTCGTGCTGAGATTGCGCGTGCACTTGCGGCTGACCCAAAATTTATGCTACTCGATGAGCCTTTTGCCGGTGTCGATCCGATTTCGGTTGGAGATATTAAGGATATTATTACGAACTTGAAAGATCGCGGAATTGGGGTGCTGATTACCGATCATAACGTGCGTGAAACGCTGGCGATTTGTGAGCATGCTTATATTGTCAGTGAAGGCGCATTGCTTGCTGAAGGCACACCAGAAGAAATTCTGGCGAATGAGACCGTGAGAAAAGTTTATCTGGGCGATGATTTCACTGTTTAAATAATCCTGCTTTATATAAAAACCCTGCATCAGACGCCAGTTGTCGGATGCAGGGTTTTTTTTGATCAAATCAAAGTGAAAAAGATTTCTTTTAAAGGGATTTGATATATGGTTAGGCTAAAACAAGAAACATTACATAATTATACGATTTAGGGCAGAACACTTTAAAAAAAATCAGGGGAAAACAGATCAAAAAAGAAGGGGATTGATACTTCTTCTTTTGCCTTTATCTGTGTCTTTAGGGCATGCAGAAAGCTCACCCCATTATTTTACCAATCTCAAGAATAGCTTAGGTCAGCTGATTGCACCCAAACCGACACGATCAGCACACACCATTGATATTACCTCGCTCGGTCATTATTCATTAGATACATCAAAAGTAGCTGAGCTGCCGCAAATTACCCGGCCACAGTCAGGACAATCGGCTTTAAGTTCTACAAGCACAGCCGGCATTCCAAAGACAATGAATCTGGTGGAAGCCGTACACCGGGCAGTGCAACGACGTCCTGAAATCACCCAGAGTATTTCGACATTATCTGCGCAGGCCGCGAATATTGATGTGGCGAGAGCGGGTTATTATCCGCAGTTATCCGGGGGTATCGGGACAGGTGACCTCACTTCCGGTGAACGTGGACAACAAATGGTTTCTTTGAATGCCACCCAGATGCTGTATGACTTTGGCAAAATTAAAACCAATATCAGTGTGGAAGAAGCGCGATTGGCAGAAGAACAGGCCAAGGTGCTGGTCAGTCTGGATCAGATCGCATTTGAAGTGGCTGATGCAATAGTGAGTATCAAACGCTATCAGCAAATTACCCAGATTGCTCAACAGCAAATTCAGGGCATTGGAAGGATTGCAGAAGTTGCCAATTTACATGCCCGTGCGGGGATCAGCAGTCAGGCCGACCCGATTTAGGCGCAGTCCAATCTGGAAGCAGCGCAATCGAATCTGATTGTACAGCGGACCCAGCTCAGACAATATCAACAACGCTTGCGTACCTTGCTAGGATTTGATGTATCCACTGTTGAATGGGATATTCCTGATCGTATTGTGGCACAGGCCGATCTTTATCAGGATCCGGAATTTACCCAGATTCCGAACATGATTCTGGCCCATGCCGGGGTCAATGTTGCCCGTTTGCAAAAAGATCAGGCGCGGCTAAGCCCTTATCCGACCATTAGTGTTAAAGGTAGTCTAAGTCAGGCGATGAATGGACGGAATCCAAATAATAATGAAGATGATGGCTTTTATAATTCAGTCATGATTGAAGCCAGCAGTAATTTGTATCAGGGTGGTGCAACGCGTTCACAGACCCGTGCCGCAAGCTATGCCGAAGAAGCTGCACGCGCACAGGTCAATACGGTCTATCTGGATGTGCTGGATCAGGTGCGCTTGATCCGCGAGCAAATTGAAAATAAACAAAAGCAAATGGGGGTTTTATCCCAGCGCCGCGCAACCACGGTACGGACTAAAGAGTTGTATCAAGAACAATATAAATTGGGTACCCGAACCGTGGTGGATTTGCTGAACGCAGAGCAAGCCATTCATAGTGCCGCGCAGGAAATTGAGGCGGCTCGTTATGAAATTTATTCGGCGATCGTACAGTACATTCAGGTCACGGGCCGTACACGGGATATTTACGCGCTTAACCGTATTTCTATTCAGGGGTTTGAAGTTCAGCCATGAGTACTACAATAATAAATTATCAACCTTGGCTTCAGGCAGTTTTAAATATTGCCCGGCATTACCGAATCGAGCCTTCTGAGGAGCGGATTCGGCTGCAACTGGATTGGAACCAGCATCATGACATCGATGACATGCTCAAGATTGTCAGTCGTCAGATGGGCTTAAATGTCCGTAAAAATAAATTTGAGCGCAGCCTGCTGAATCCATGGCGTTTGCCTTTACTGGTTGAATTCGATAGTGGTGATGTGGGGGTGATTGAACGCATCGACACGCAGGGCAATGTCAGCATACAGCTCAGTGGTGATGAAGGTTTATCTCAAAGCTTTACAGTTGAACAGTTAGAGACTGGCATAAAGCATCTTTATGTGCTGCGGCCTGAATCTTCAGTTCCAGATGCGCGGGTGGATGAATATATCAAACCCTTTGAGAAAAACTGGTTCTGGTCGATTGTCCTGAATGACTGGAAGCGCTATATCGATGTGATGTTTGCATCTTTAATTGCCAATATTCTGGCATTGGCCACGATAGTCTTCTCGATGAATGTCTATGACCGTGTCATTCCATCGCAGTCTATTCCGACGTTATGGGTGTTGGCCGGCGGTGTGCTGATTGCTGCGATTTTTGAATTTGTATTACGTGTCTCGCGGATCTATCTGTCAGACATTATTGGTAAACGTGCGGATTTAAAAATTTCTAACCGGGTTTTTGGTCATTCATTACGGATTAAAAACAGCGAACGTTCCAAATCAACAGGAACCTTTATTTCACAAATTCGTGAGCTGGAAGGCGTCCGCGAACTGGTGACTTCAACCACAGTCACAGCAATTGCCGATCTGCCATTCTTCTTCCTGTTCTTAGGGATCTTCTGGGTGATCGGTGGCAATCTGTTCTGGGTCATGCTACTCGTTGTACCCTTAATGATTCTTCCGGGAATTCTGGCGCAGAAAAAACTGGCACAACTGGCTCAGTTGGGCATGCGCGAATCTGCCATCCGCAATGCCTTGCTGGTAGAAGCTGTACAAGGCATTGAAGACATCAAGCTGTTAAGAGCTGAAACGCGTTTCCAGAACCAGTGGAATCATATGAATGAAGTGTCAGCCGATGTCAGCATGCAGCAACGTAAAATTGTCGGCTTGATGACCGCCTGGACCCAAAAAATTCAGGGACTGACCTTTGCAATTGTAGTCTTGGTCGGGGCTTTTGCGGTGATGGAGGGTGACATGACCACAGGCGCACTGGTGGCCTGTTCGATTCTATCTTCACGCATGCTGGCACCAATTTCACAAATTACGGGTGTACTGGGTCGCTTGCAACAGGCTAAAGTCGCCAAGGCTGGTTTGGATGAACTCATGAAAAAACCGGTGGACCAGCCGGATTATTCGCACCTGATTCATCGTCCGGCACTGGATGGGCATTATGAGCTCAACGGTGTGGTGTTCAAATATGGCGATGATGATCCGAAACCGAGTTTGATGATTCCCAAGCTGGAAATCAAGCCCGGGGAGAAAATTGCAATTCTGTGCCGTAATGGTGCAGGAAAATCGACCTTGTTGCAGCTCTTGTCTGGGATGCAGACACCGTTACAGGGCAAGGTCAAGCTAGATGGTATTGATCTGACCCTGATTGACCCGTCAGATGTACGGCGTGATATGGGCTTGCTGAATCAGAACTCGCAGTTATTCTATGGCAGCATTCGTGAGAACCTGACTTTGGGCGCACCCTTGGCCACCGATCAACAAATTCTGGAAGCCTTACAAATTACCGGTGCACTGGGATTTGTACAGGAGAAAAAAGAAGGGCTGGATCATATCATTTTAAAAGGCGGTGTCGGCTTCTTTGGTGGACAGCGTCAAGCCTTGTTATTGGCGCGGTTGTTGATCCGTCAACCAAAAATTTTGCTGCTGGATGAACCGACCGCTGCTATTGATGATGTGTCAGAAAAACAGTTGATTGATCATCTTAAAGGCTATTTAACCCATCGTACGATGATCGTTGCGACTCATCGCCGTGCGGTATTGGAACTGGTGGACCGTATTCTGGTGGTCAATGATGGCAAGATTGTGATGGATGGACCACGGGATCAGATCCTGAATCAATCGCAAGGTGGTAAGAAGCGGGTTGTGGGAGCAAGTGCATGAGTGAACTACAGCAACTAAAACGTTCCAGCAAGGTCAGCTTTCAGGAACCGCCCTTACCGAAATCAAGTGTCATCATCTGGATTATCGGCATTGGCCTACTGGTATTGCTGAGCTGGGCCTGGTTATTCAAATTGGAAGAAGTATCTACCGGTACTGGAAAAATAATTCCATCATCCAAAGAGCAGGTGATTCAGTCTCTGGATGGCGGTATTTTGACTAAACTTAATGTCAAAGAAGGTGAGATTGTCGAGCGTGGGCAAGTATTGGCCCAGCTTGATCCGACCCGCTTTGAATCCAACGTCGGTGAATCAGAATCCTTGCTGGTGTAATCACGTGCCACTTCAGCCCGTTTACGTGCGGAAGTCACCGGCGCACCGTTGGTCTTTCCTGAAGAAGTGTTGAAATACCCCAAATTGGTTAAAGAAGAAACGGCCCTGTATCAGTCGCGTCGAGCCAATTTGCAAGAATCTGTTGCAGGCCTGGAACAGGCTTTGTTACTGGTGCAGCAAGAACTGGAAATGACCGCTCCCTTGGTCGCCAAAGGGGCAGCCAGTGAAGTTGAAGTGTTGCGTCTAAAACGTGAAGCCAATGACCTGCGTAATCAGATGAATGATATCCGTAATCAATATTATGTGAATGCGCGGGAAGAATTGTCCAAAGCCAATACTGATGTAGAAACCCAGCAACAGGTGGTACGTGGCAAGTCGGATACTTTGAGCCGAACTGTTTTTAAATCACCGGTTCGCGGTGTCGTCAAAGAGATTGATGTGATGACGCTGGGCGGCGTGATTCCACAAAATGGCAAGTTGATGACCATCGTGCCACTGGATGAAAAATTACTGGTTGAAGCACGAATCTCGCCGCGTGATATTGCCTTTATTCGCCCTGATCAGGAAGCATTGGTTAAAATTACAGCTTATGATTATTCGATCTATGGTGGGTTGAATGGTAAAGTTGCGATGATTTCACCGGATACCTTGCGTGATGAAGTCAAGCAGGATCAATTTTATTATCGGGTGTATATCCGTACCGATAGCGACAAGCTCAGCAATAATGCCGGGCAGGAGTTCAATATTACTCCAGGGATGGTGGCTACCGTAGATATTCGTACAGGTTCAAAAACCGTGATGGATTATCTGATTAAGCCGTTTAACAAAGCCAAAGAAGCCTTGCGTGAACGATAATATTTGCCAAGCAAATAAGTAAAACAATCGATTAAAATCAGGCCTCTCCGTGGAGAGGCTTTTTATTTGTCTGTGCAAAGCGGGTATACTGCAGCAGTGAGAGTTTAAAGCCTGAAGTTATGCCATTTACCATTGCCAGTCTGGTCAGTTTCGAGGAAGACATTAAAAAAAGCCGCTTTCAGGCCTTTGCCACCCCTGTTGAAAATGAGCAGGACGTCAAAGATTTTCTGGAGGCTCATCGTGATCCAAGCACCACACATCAATGTTGGGCCTGGAAAATTGGCCATCAGGTACGCTTTAATGATGATGGTGAACCCTCAGGTACTGCAGGACGCCCGATTCTGGCAACTATTGAAGGCAATGAGCTGACCAATGTGCTGGTATTGGTCAATCGCTGGTATGGCGGGATCAAGCTGGGAACAGGGGGCTTGGTACGGGCCTATGGCGGTTGTGCTGGGCAATGTTTGTTGTTGGCAGAAAAAATTGAACTGATTGAAAAGAAAAAGGTGCAATTTTCCTGTCAATTCAATGAATGGGCCATCTTTCAATATGAATTGAATCAGCAACAAATCGATTATCAGGAAGAATATACAGCCGAAGGGGTGCAGGTCAGTGCCTTATTTCAGTTACATCAAATTCAATCTTTTGCCTTAAAAATTCAAGATGTGACCCGCGGCCGCGAACAGCTCAAAATCATAGAAGAAGCGACAGATGACTGACGTAGATCCATTACTGAAATATCGTGAGCAGCATAAACATCGCCTGAATTACATGCCTTGGCTGTACTGGTCTTTAAAGCCAAAAAATCGCGGTTGGGCAGAAGCGTGGCAAAAGGACTATCAGGCTTACTTGATGGAAATGGAAACCGTCGAGATTGGTGAAAACTGTTTTATTTCACCTCTTGCACATATTTTCGCGGAGCCGGGACGCAAAATCATTATTGGTGATAATAGCTTTATTGCTGCAGATTGCACCTTACATGGCCCCCTAGAGATCGGTAATGAAGTAGCGATCAATCATCACTGTATTCTGGATGGTGGCCGGGTGGGGATTAAACTGCATGATCAGGTGCGCATCGCCGCTTATTGTCATCTTTATGCCTTTGATCATGGCATGGATTTGGAGCAGCCGATTTATCAGCAGCCAGTACGTTCGCAAGGCATCGAGATTGGTCGGGATGTGTGGCTCGGTGCGCATGTCGGTATCAAGGACGGAATTAAAATCGCAGATCAGGCCGTGGTGGGAATGAACAGTATGGTGACCAAGGATGTCGAGAAGCGTGCGATTGTCGCCGGTAATCCGGCTCAATTCATTCGCTATCGTGAATAAGCTTTTGGAAGTCAATTGCTTGATACAACAGCCTGACTCAGCAAATAGATCGATATGTTGATCTATATTTGTTCACATAAAAGTTAACATATTTCAATTCAAGCCTTACAGATTTTGCTGCACATTTTTGAATGCTTATGCTAAGTTAAAAATAACTAAGAAATTTTTATCATAAATAGAAGAGAGGCTAAACATGAAACGTGTCATCGCCTGCATCGACTCATCACCATGTATAAACGCGCTGGCAGACGCGGCGGCATGGATTGCCAAACAGACTGGGCGTGAACTGGTCCTGTTACAGGTTTTGGATTATTACCCGGCCAGTTATCATCTGGGGGAAATCAGCGGAGTGATCGGCTTTGAAAGCAATGCCATGTTACTCAAAGAACTGGCTGAGCTTGAACAAAAACAAAGTGAAATTGCGCTGGATTATAGCAATAACCTGCTGCAACACATTTCCGAGCGGATTCTGGCAGAACACGGTATTCAAACCACACATATTCAGGAAAAGGGTGATTTTCTGGAGCAAAGCTTCCAGATCCTGCAGCCTGATGATATTGCAGTGATTGGATTACTCGGTGAACGCTCGGCTGAAAAAAACAAACCGATTGGTACCAATGTCGAAAATTTTATTCGTGGGGCAAACTGTACCGTGATGACAGTCGGGGAACAGTTTAAGCCACCGACACGATTTATTTTTGCCTATGAATATTCACCGACCTGTATCAAGATGATGAAACGGATTGCGGAAAGTGATCTGCTGCGCTTATTGCAATGCCATTTGTTATATATCGGTGATCATGCTGAGATTCTGAATGAGCCTTTGCAATATTTAAATCAGGCTGGTTTAGATGTGGTGCCACAATACCGCTATGGCGATGTCGCAGAAAATATTTTGACCTATCAGCAGGAACTCGGAATTCAGCTGATCGTGTTGGGTGCATTTAGTCACAGTAAAATTCACCAGTTCTTTTTGGGCAGTATTGCGACTACGATTTTCCGGAATTCAAAAGTGCCTTTACTGGTTGCGAAGTGAGAATTGCATATAATAGCCAAGCGCGAAGTCTAATCGTAAATTGTTACAGCTTGATTTAAAAATGACCAGAGTTATCCTCATATATTGTGGATAACTCTGTGGTTAATATTTATAAGTTAATGTTATTTATGGTAAATATGTCATTGGGTGATTTTTGTTCTTCTTGTTTTATTTCACAATCGCGAGTGCAAAACCATCATGTCCTTTGCTGCCAACCGTTTGTAAAGCAGTGCATGATAAGATACGTGGATGATTTTGAAGCGCTTTAAACATGTCACGAATGCCTTCAATACTTGGTTTATTATTGTCCGGATTAATGATCTCGCCAGCACGAATCACATTGTCCAGAAAAATAAGCGTCCCTGAGTGCGACAGGTTTAAACTGAGTTCCAGATATTCCGGGTAACTCTGTTTATCTGCATCAATAAAGATGAAATCGAAAGCTTCAGTATCTTCAGGCAGAGCTTTAAGTACATCTGCTGCACGGCCGCATTTCAGTTCGACGGTCTGTTTAAGCTGCGCGCGATCAATATTTTCCTGACCCATCGCTGCATGGGTATCACGTCCTTCAATGGTCAGGATATAGCCATCATCCGGCAAGGCACGTGCCAGCCACATGGTGCTATATGCTGCAAATGTGCCGAGTTCCAGTACACGTTTACATTGGTTCATCTGGATCAGCATCTGCAACAACATGCCTTGGTTCGGTGCTACAGCCAGATGATCAGGAAAACCGTGCGCTGCGGTATTCTCAAGAGTTTGATTCAGAATAGGGTCTTCAGGAATTAAATGTGAATCAATGTAGTGATCAATGTCTGTCCACATTTGTTGCATAGTCTTAGCACCTTAATTGCGATGCGTGCATTTTAAACTTTTCGCGGCAGAGCGCAATTTATTGTTCTATAGGTGCTGATTTTTTAGGCCCTACAAAGTCCTGAATGAACTTTGTAGGGCGGTTGTCATGACTTAGTAATTACACATCGAGGAATTACGACCCAAACTCGGTCCCCAGGTACGATAACCTTGGGTATCGATGTGGATTTGGCCAGAAGCATACATGCCAAGTCCCATATTCAGACTTTGACCATGCTGTACCCAGAACTGACACAATTTGAACTTGGTATTTTCAATATAGCTATAATCTTGTGCTTGCGGATATTCAGGTCCAATCCGGAAATCGATGGCAGAGTTGTACAGATGGCGTGAAGAATTGGCACCACCGGCACACTGGTTCAAAGGCAGGTCACGATAAACTGATGTGACTTCAAAATCAGTCAGTACATTGGCTGCAACCAGATATTTAAAGACTTTTAAGGTTGGCACCTGATTGGCCCATAATTCACGGCTTGGAATCATGTATTGGGAACGACCACACTTGGCCCAATCACGTGCAGTACGCATTAACTCGAAACTTGGAATGATATTGCCAACCCCATGACGTTCCAGAAAAACCTCATATTCACGCACGCGTGACAAATTATCCAGTGCCGATACCCAGTGGGTATACACATAAGGCACAGTTTTTGGGTGGGCTTTACGATCGTATTGAACACGTTCTTGTGGAATGTAAATCCGTTTTCCAGCAGGTGTGGTGGCCTGTCCAGGTTGTTTTGTGGTCGTGGTACAGCCCACAAAAACAAGAGGAATTATACAAAGACTCAATAATCCCTTTAACAAGTTCTTCATTTATAGAAATCAGATATTTACAAAATAGCGCTATTTTAGACTAAATATAGGGAGAAATTTGGAGAATATTGCAATGAAATGTGTGCGTTGAGTATAAAAAAGATCAGCATTTGCTGATCTTTTAAAGTTTAAACTAATTACTTTTCAAGGTATTGTAATTTGTCTGCTTTGCCATTCCATTCTTCACGGTCTGCTGGCTGGTCACCAATTTGTGTGATATTTGGCCATTTTTGTGACAGGTCAGCATTCAGTTCAATAAAGACTTCCTGACCTTCTGGTAATTCGTCTTCAGAGAAAATTGCATTTGCCGGGCATTCAGGTTCGCATAACGCACAGTCGATACATTCGTCCGGGTTAATCACAAGGAAGTTAGGACCTTCATAGAAACAGTCTACAGGGCAAACTTCAACACAGTCTTGATATTTACATTTAATACAATTTTCAGTGACAACGAAGGTCATGGCGACAGCTACCTAAAAAATATGGTTCTAATTACGAATGCTGTATTTTAGGCAAAAACAGGGGGAACTAACAATTCCTTTTATTGATATTTGTTATATATAGGGCTGTTAAATTTGAAAAAAGGTCGCATACCGATGAATTACAGCATTCATCGGTATGTTCAGCACTTTGACCCCATACCAGATGAGGTCGAGGACCGAGAATTAACTTGGCTGTTTGATCAGGTCTTTGAGCGCATATAACTGCTGCAAGGCTTCCCGTGGCGTCAAACTGTCTACATCGATATCTTCAAGTAAGTCCAGTGCAGGCGATTCTTTCTCAATTTCGATGATACGTTCTACAGGCTCTAAAAATTCAGGCATTGCAAACAGATCATGCTGCGGGCTCAGTGGCTTGGTCTGATGCTGTTTTTCCAGAATCTTTAAGCGGTTTTGCGCTTCTTTAATCACTGCAGCTGGAATGCCTGCCAGTTTGGCAACCTGCAAGCCATGACTCTGACTGGCCGGGCCATGTTGTACTTTATGCAATAAAATCAGATTACCATTCAGCTCTTTGGCCGTGACATGGTAGTTATTAATGCCACTTTCCTTATCCAGTTCAGTCAGTTCGAAATAATGGGTAGCAAATAGACATAAACATTGAATGCGTTTGGTCAGATCCAGCACACAGGCCCAAGCCAAAGACAAGCCATCATAGGTACTGGTTCCACGGCCAACTTCATCCATGAGTACCAAAGACTGGCTGGTGGCATGATGCAGGATTTGCGAGGTTTCGGTCATTTCCACCATAAAGGTTGATTTGCCGGTCGATAAATCATCGGCAGAACCAATACGGGTAAAGACACGGTCAACCGGACCTAAAGTTGCAGCTTGCGCTGGAACATAGGCACCACAATAAGCCAGCAACACGATCAATGCAGTCTGGCGCATAAAGGTGGATTTACCACCCATGTTGGGGCCGGTAATGATGGCCATGCGATGGGAAAAATCCAGTCGCGTATCGTTCGGAGTAAAGGCCGATTTACTGAGGGCTTCTACCACTGGATGTCGTCCAGCAGTGATACTTACACCGATTTCAGGGCTAAATTTTGGACGCGACCAGTTGCGTAAACGCGCCTGATGGGCAAAATTAGCAATCAGATCAATCTGGGCAATGGCGCTGCTCATCATCTGTAAACTGCCGATATCCTGACGCAGTTCATCCAGCAGCATTTCAAACAGCATTTTTTCACGGGCCAAGGCACGCGATTCGCTTGATAAGACTTTGTCTTCAAATGCTTTCAGTTCAGGTGTGATGTAGCGTTCGGCATTTTTCAGGGTTTGCCTACGAATATAGTGCTCGGGTGCCTGTTCAGCCTGTGCGCGGGTCAGCTCAATATAATATCCACTGACGCGGTTGTAGCCAATTTTCAGTCCCGGAATGCCGCTTTGTTCACGCTCTTTAATTTCCAGATCAATCAGGAACTGGCTGGCATGATCACGAATCTGACGTAGTTCATCGAGTTCACTGTCAAAACCTTCTGCAATGACATTACCATCACGAAGCAGGACGGGTGGATTTTCCACAATGGCGGACATCAGACGTTGATGTAGATCATGGAAGTCGCCGAGTTCTTCATTGAGTTGTACTAAAAGTTTGGACTGTTGCTGACTGACAATCGGTTGCAGGGCATGGCGTAAAAATGGAATTTGCGCGCAGGCCTGTCGCAATTGCACCAGATCACGTGGACGGGCACTGCCAAGCGCAATACGGCTCAGCACGCGTTCAATATCGCTAATTTCTTTTAGTACCAAACGTACAGGTACTTCGTGGAAACCTTGCAGCAGGGCTTGAATGGCATCCAGGCGCTCATCCAGCAAGGCGGTATCGCGTAAAGGTTGCATCAGGGTACGACTGAGCAAGCGCCCCCCCATGGCAGTCTGGCAATCATTGATCAGCTGAAATAAGGATGTCCCATGTTCAAATAAAGGCTCAATCAGTTCAAGATTACGGCGTGTCACCGGATCCAAAGCAATAAAATCTGAACTCTGTTCTAGCTGAATCGTGCGGATATGCGGTAACGCAGTTTTCTGGGTTTCTTTGGCGTAGTGAATCAGTGCCGCTGCGGCTGCTTTAGCCAAAGGTAAATGATCAATTCCGAAACCTGAAAGCGTGCTGACGGCAAACTGGTCACATAAGGTTTTTTGTGCATTATTCAGGTTGAAATCAACATTTGGACGTTTGGTGACCGAGATATCCAGTTGCTGTTTGAGTTGTTCGGTCAATGTCGGATCAGCGATATTTTCATCCAGCAGAATTTCGCTTGGCATCAAACGTGCCAGTTCAATCATGAGCTGGTTAAGATCATAATCCTGCTGCTGTACTTTAAATAGGCCGGCGCTGAGATCGAGAAGTGCAATGCCGATTTGATTCTGCTGAATACACAAAGCCACCAGATTCGAGCTTTGATGTGCACCGAGCATGGCATCATCGGTCAGGGTGCCCGGCGTAATAATCCGAACTACACCACGCTCAACCGGTCCTTTGCCAGTAACCTCGCCGATCTGCTCGCAGATCACCACGGTTTCGCCTTTTTTGACCAGACGTGCCAGATAGCCCTCGGCTGCATGATAAGGCACGCCCGCCATAGGAATCGGCTGACCATTGGCTTTACCACGATGGGTCAGGGTAATGCCTAAAATCTTGGCTGCCTTGTGTGCATCTTCAAAGAACAGTTCATAAAAATCACCCATACGATAGAACATCAATGAATGCGGATGTTGCATTTTCACCGACATGTATTGCTGCATCATGGGCGTTAAGGTAGAAAGATCAGCCATAATTTCTGAACTGGTCATTAAAAATAAATCCTTTCAACAAGAGATAAATGCAAATACTGCTCAATAGGCTATGCAGGAAAATTTAAAGCACATTTTCAATCTGGCCAATCCCACATGATTGAGCACAGGAGATTGAAAATGTGAAATGAATCTGCTGATTCAATTCAGCTTTAAAGCTGTATTGCAGCAAGTCTATCAAATTTAATTTTTAGAAAGAAATGAAATTCCAGATGAATCTTTAAGGCAGCGCTCAGATCTGTCGCTATGGCTTCTTATTCAGCACTATTTGCAATTTTAAAAAATAAACCACCGGATGTGAACATGCGGTGGTGAGTCTAAATCAAGACGATAGTTTATTCCGGATCATAAAGACCAAGATCGGTCAGATGTAATCTGAGAATCCGGCGTAATTCCAGTACGGCTTCAGGCGTTTCCTGAATCGAGTGGCCACCCTTAATGACTTTGCTAGATACAGCACCTTCCAAGTAAGCACTTTCGTATGAAACGATATCATCGCTCATGAGCTTGGTATCTTGAGTATCTACGGTATTGCCGATAATAGAATGAAATTTGATATTTTTAGAAGGCTGAATATCCTTAGTTAATGCAGTAAATTTCGAATTTTCACTCAGATCGCTTGGACCATTCTGAATCAGGTCATGTCCCAGTTCTTTGACAAAGTCCTTTAATCCGATTTCGCCTTGTAAGGTATCAGCAAAAGCTCCTAAAAATGCACCCGGTATACGGATAATTTTACGGGCCAGTTTGGTATGCCAGCGGTCGGCATATTCTGTCCCACGATGCGGAGTTGCTAAGAAAATGGCCCGGGTGAAATTTGGAATAGGCTGCATTTGCAGGCGTGCTTTAAAGAGCGGGTTATCCTTAAACTGTGCAATGCGGGTATTTTGTACCAGCTTGAATGCATCTTGAGTAATATCGGCCTGACTGACCATTAAACGGGCAATCACGCCTCCCATACTATGTCCGACCAGTACCGCATCTTTTTTGGCTGGTGCATTGTTCGCAACCCGGGCAAAGCCTTGCTGAACCAGGGCATTAATTTGAAAACGGCTTTCCATAATCGGCATATTGGTAGAATAAAATACCTGCCAGACCTGGAAATTTTCCCTTAATACCGGATCACCCATAATGTCGTTGGTCAGACGAATCCAGGCTTCAGGACTACTGGCCAAGCCATGAATCAATACCAGCACTTTCTTGTCCGGATTATAAGGTTCCAGCATATACAGATGCGGCATGCTCAGACTGTCTTCGCGATTAATCAGGGTCAGATAGGCTAAACGCCCCAGATTGTTCTCGGCCAGCCATAAGCCGTAAGGTGCAGAAAAGTTGGCGGCCAGCGCATATTCTTTCGAAGCCACTTTGATCTTTTCATGCTTATAAGGATCATAGAGTTTCAGGTGAAACTCCGAAGTAGATAAAATCTGTTCGGTCGAATTCGCTGATTTAGGCACAGCGGTAATGGTGGTCGCCAGATAGCGGGCTGAATGAATGTTTGGATTTTTACCATTTGGATAGTTGTGCTTGAGCGGATCGACAATATATTTTTTATCCTGCTCGGTTTGCTGTGCTTCAGGTAAGACCACTAAAAATTCTGAACCAAAACCATCACGGCGGGTGATGGAACGTAGGCCGGAAAAGTTCATGTTATAGGTAGACATCAGCTGTTCAATGGTCTGGTTTTTCAGCTGCGGAAAATTTTCCAGATCAATGGTGTATACACTGTCACCGACCTGAATGCGCTGGCCGGACTGTTTGGCTTCATAACGTTCAGCATAGCGTTGAATCAGATGAGCAATTGCCAGGTTATAAAAGTCACGAATCTGGACCTGGCGGTTATCAAAAATACGCTCTTGCGGCGCACGCTCGGTTTTAAATAGATAGGCATAGCTATAACGAATGCTTTTATCCAGCATAGTGAGCTGCTGATCCAGACATTTCTGGATGTTCTGCTTGTGTTGTTGCTGTTTTTCCGGTGATCGGGTTTTGTTTAAAACACCAGTGTTACATTCAGCAGACTTGGCATTTTGTAAGGAGTTGGCTAGATATAATTCACTTGCTGTAGAAAGCAATTGTTCATCTAAAATTTGGGGAATACTTTTCAGATCTTCCACACATTCTTCGGGCTGATCAATACAGATCTGGGCTTCACGACCTGTCATGGACAACACATTCAGACTGGCTTCACTGAGCTTGTCGCGGGTCAAGATGCTGTCACGCTCATTGTTCAGCGTGACATTAATGGCCTGTTCCTTAACACTCACCACCTGACAGCCGCTGAGTACGCTGGTGATGAGTAAAGTGCACAGCATTAATCTTTTATTTATTTTTTCGTGCATAAAACTTTTCACTGAATTCAAGTTATAAAGCGGGATAATGTTTTGTATTTTACTAATTTTTTCCCATAAAAATAGACCGCCGTAGCAGTCTATTTGTAATCAAATTGAAGCGAATCTTGATTATGGGGTCACCGGTGCTGTTGCTGGGTCTGTAGCCGGAGCGGGTGTTGATGTTTGCAAAATTTGCCAAACATTCCAGCGACCATTTTTCTCAATTTCCTGAATCAGACGGTCTGCTACTTCAGCTTCTTGCGGATATTTCACCTTATAGTTCGCCAAGGTTTGAGTGACATTTTTTTTCTGTTCCAATGCAATATAGTTATTGGCTGCAGAAAGATAAGCCTCCTGAACGCCAGCTTTCATGGCTTTGTCCAGATAAGCGATGGCTTCTCGTTGACCACCGCCTTCAGACAGACCAAAACCAAACCAGAAGTTGACTTCAGGATCATCCGGGTTGATTTTGAGAATACGCTGGGCATAGGTCAGGGAATTGGTAGTATAGACTGAACCCAGATCCAGGTTACGTGCCATCACGCTGGCTTTAAAAGCACGCATCAATACATCAAAAGAGGCATTTGGACGGGCCGCTAAAGTATCCAGTTGTCGGGTGACTTCACGTAGTTTGGCTTCAAAGCCACGGCGTTCCTGACGATCGCTGAAACGTGGTGGATAATGACGTGCCTTACCTTCGACCATTTGCAGGAAATCGTCAATTTCGGTGATATCGATTTCATTTGAATTGGCAAGTGCTGCATAACGCATTGCACGGGTATTGCTATCTACCACTGGAATAATCAGTTTATTCACATCCAGGGTCAATTGCTTGGATGGATCATTAGGATCCGTCACCACCATCTTGGTTACAGGCTGGGCCGCAGCCTTTTTCAAATGCACTTCAAATTCAGGCGGTTCATTATAATTGAATGGATTTAAAGCATAAAATGGTGGGGACAGTTCAGGCTCTACAAAAACCACTTGGTCTACAGGTTTCTCAGCAGATTTCTGAGGAGTGGTGGAACACGCAGTAATTGTGAATGCTAAGCAAGCAAGTGCCAAGGGCTTAAAGGTCATAATAGTCATCCATTCTGTTATTTTTAAAACATCTATTCAAAAATTGCATGATCGTCAGTCTATGAAAAGTATAACGATCATGCAAGTAAACCCGTGTTACAGAGTGAAGTGTGATATTCAGGCTTTGGATTGGCTGGTTTGCGCTTCACATTCACGGCGCGCTTCTTCCAGAATCTCCAACTCTTTTTTGCTCAAAGGCTGGCCATCCTGTTGCTGCTTGTTAAAGGTCGGATCTAACAAAGAAAGACGATTGCACAAGTTGTTCATGCGTTTTTCATTTTGCTGAATGCGATCCAGCAGAATCCGCATACCTTCTAAAATCGGATCAGACTGGTCTTCAGTCGCGGCATAGGGCTGGAAACCGATACTTTCGGCATAGTCACGACGACGGGCTTCAGCATCATCTTTGGGTTTGTCTTTAGTGATAAAACGTGCCGGGTTGCCCACAGCTGTGGCGTTCTCAGGAACCGCTTTGGTGACGACCGCATTAGAACCGACTTTGGCATTTTTACCTACGGTGAATGGCCCAAGAATCTTGGCACCAGCACCGACTACCACGCCATCTTCTAGGGTCGGATGACGTTTACCTTTATTCCAGGTCGTTCCACCCAAAGTCACACCGTGATAAAGCGTCACGTCATCGCCAATTTCAGCAGTTTCGCCAATGACTACACCCATACCGTGATCGATAAAGAAACGGCGGCCAATTTTTGCACCCGGATGGATTTCAATGCCCGTGGCAAAGCGGCTAAACGAAGACAATGCACGTGCAGTTCCTTTACAGTCTTTGTTCCATAGCTCATGTGCCATGCGATGCATGATCAGCGCATGAATGCCAGGGTAAGTGGTTAAGACTTCTAAGGTATTGCGTGCTGCAGGATCGCGCGCAAAGACAGCTTGTATATCTTCTTTGAGCTGTTTTAGCATTAGATTTGATCCTCGTCCTGTGATGATGTGTGTGAAGATTTTTTCCAGGTACCGTTGTTCAATGCCTGAACACGGCTGAAAATACCACGAAGTAAGTGATATTCCATACGATCTAATTGTATACGTCCGAAGAGACGACGCAAGCGTAAAGGCAATAATCTTGGATTTTTTGGATCCATAAATTCAATTTCTGCCAGCATTTTTTCCAAATGCGGATAGAACTGTTCCATCTGGGCATGGTTGACCAATGGTTCATCCCATTCCATTTCAATGCCGTCAATGACTTGCATGGTCGCTTTAGCATCACGTGGCTGTTCAACTTGACTCATCGTCGCCATGCGCATCTCATAGCAGATCACCTGAATTGCCTGAGCTACATTTAGTACGCCATAGTCAGTATTCACAGGAATAGTCAGATGATAATTGGCCATCGCCAGTTCTTCATTGGTCAGACCACGGTCTTCACGGCCAAATAGAATCGCGACTTCCTGCTGATTTTGTACCACGGCGGACATGGCTTTTTCAGCGGCAGGGCGCACATCTAACAGCGGCCAGGGAATGGTACGGCTACGTGCGCTGGTACCGAATACAATCTGACAGTCTTTAATGGCATCTTCAAGGGTTTCTACAATCTCGATCTGCTCGATCAGGTCAGTTGCACCCGCGGCCAGCGCGTCAATATCCGGATGCGGATAGGTTTTCGGTGCCACCAGAACCAGCTTAGACAAGCCCATGGTTTTCATGGCACGTAGGGCACTGCCGATATTGGCAGGTAAAGTGGTATTGACCATGACAATACGCACATGGGAGAGATGTGCTGAAACAGCAGCATTGTCAATTTGACTCATGAGGATTCCAATTTTAAGGTGTTTTAAAGATCAGGATTTATGAATATTGCGGCTGGGATTCAGCCTGATACAGTTCCAGTGCATCATCCATGCTCATGCCCACAGGCGGCGGAGGAATATCCACCGGCTTGGCCTGTTCATAGGACACGGCTTTGGCAGCTTTGGACTTGACCTGATACTCAATATGCAAGGCTTCTTTACCAAAATAGTCACGCAATTTGGCTAAGAGCTCATCCAGTGGGGCGACTTTCCAGTTGAGACCCAGATGCAGTTCAGTCGTGGCATACGGATAGTCCAGATACAGAATCACCGGAATATGTGCGGACATATCAACATTGCAATAAGGAGTCAGAATCTGCTGCAAGTCCCGGCTCAAGCTCTTGCTGAAATGCTCGGCTGTGAGAGTGATCTTGATGCTATTGGCACGTTTCTGGCGAATTTCATTCAGGCTGAATGCTTTGGTGAGGCGTCCCATCGGACGGTCAAAGCCTTCACGCTCATAGATTTCGCCTTCAATCACCACCACTTTATCGAGCTGGATAATCTCTTTAAAGCGGTTGAAGCGTTCGTGATTGGCTGAAATCTCAATCCGTGCCGTACCATCATCCAGGGTCATCATCATTCGGTTCGGAAAGTTGGCAATATCCACCACCAATCCTGCAAACACGGTGTTCACGCCACGGCGGGTCGGCGTCAGCTCATTGATCTGACTAGGCACAAAGGCTTTCAGTTCATTGCGATACACATCAATCGGGTGGCCGGTTAAATACAGGCCAAGCGTGTCTTTCTCACCTTTCAGGCGAACTTCATCCGCCCAAGGTTTGACTGGCTTAGATGGCTTGCGCTGAACTTCTTCAACTTCGCCAAACAGGTCCATGATGCCGGTTTCACGATTGGAACGTGCCTGTTCCGCAGCTTGAACCGCTTCAGGCAGTTGCGCCATCAGGTCGGCACGGTCAATTCCCAAGCAATCCAGTGCACCTGAACGAATCAGTGCTTCTAGAGTACGCTTATTGATTTTTTTCAGGTCAATACGATGACAGAAATCAAACAAGTCACGGAATGGACCTTCTTGTGCACGCGAGTCAATCACCGACTGCATCGCCGCTTCACCGACGCCTTTGATCGCCCCCAGACCATAGACAATGGTTTGCTCATCGATAGCATGGAATTGATACAGCGACATATTCACTGACGGTGGTAAAACTTCCAGATTATTCTTGCGACAGTCATCAATCAGGAATACCACGTTGTCGGTGTTCTGCATCTCCGAGGTCAATACCGCAGACAGGAATTCCGCCGGATAATGTGCTTTCAGCCATGCGGTCTGGTAGGCAACCAAAGCATAGGCAGCAGCATGCGATTTGTTAAAACCATAGCCGGCGAACTTTTCCATATAGTCGAAGATATGGTTGGCCGTGGCTTCATCAATGTCTTTTTTCGATGCACCTTCAATAAAGATCTGGCGCTGTTTGACCATTTCTTCCGGTTTTTTCTTACCCATGGCACGACGTAACAAGTCTGCGCCACCAAGGGTATAGCCGGCACAGTACTGTGCAGCCTGCATTACCTGTTCCTGATACACCATAATCCCGTAGGTGGGTTCTAGCACGCCTTCAAGCAATGGATGCAGATATTCAAAATCGCCACCATGCATCCGGTGAATAAAGTCAGGAATCAGATCCATCGGACCTGGACGGTACAGTGATACGAAAGCAATAATTTCTTCAAATTTGCTTGGGCGTGCCTCTTTCAGCATCTTTTTCATGCCCACGGATTCAAACTGGAATACCGCAGTGGTGTTGGCATTGGCAAAGACCAAATACGCGTCTTTATCTTCAAGCGGGATATAGGCAATGTCTAAAGGCTTGTCAGATTTGATGCGTTTATTGATATTTTTAACCGCATCTTCAATCACCGTCAGGTTACGCAAACCCAAGAAGTCAAACTTCACCAGACCTGCAGATTCGACATCGTCTTTATCGAACTGTGCCACGCGTCCGGTACCATCGGCATCACACATGACCGCAGAGAAATCGGTAATTTTGGTTGGCGAGATCACCACACCACCGGCGTGTTTACCGGTGTTTCGGGTAATACCTTCCAGTTTTAGTGCCATTTCCCAGATTTCGGCTGCATCGTCATGGTCTGGATTGGATGGATTGGTGACGATATCTTTAAGCTGGGGTTCAGCTTCTAGTGACTCAAGCAGGCTTAGACCTAAAGGCTTGGTCGGAATCATTTTCGAGATACGATCCGCCAAGCCATAAGATTTACCCAAAACGCGCGCAACATCACGAATCGCACCTTTGGCCGCCATAGTGCCGAATGTTGCAATTTGGGAGACCGCATCACGGCCATAGGTACGTGCTACATAGTCAATCACGCGGTCACGGCCTGCGATACAGAAATCGACGTCGAAGTCGGGCATCGAAACACGTTCCGGGTTCAGGAAACGTTCGAACAGCAGTTCATAACGCAGCGGGTCAAGATCGGTAATTTTTAAGCTATAGGCGACCAGTGAACCTGCACCCGAACCACGGCCCGGACCGACCGGAACGCCGTTACTTTTCGACCACTGAATGAAGTCCATCACGATCAGGAAGTAGCCCGGGAATCCCATCGAGTTAATGATGTTAATCTCGTATTCGATACGCTCATCATAAGGCTTGCGGATTTCTGGCCAGTCTTCATCACGTTGTTCAGGCGGATACAGGAAATTCAGGCGTTCTTCCAGACCTTCTTTGGACAAGTGTGCAAAGAAGGTGTCAATGGTATGACCTTCAGGAATCGGATAATCAGGCAGGAAGTATTTGCCCAGTTGCAGCGTCACATTACAGCGTTTGGCAATGTGATAGGTGTTCTCAATCGCAGATGGAATATCCGAGAACAGCGCCGTCATTTCTTCAGCAGATTTGAAATATTGTTCAGGTGAATAGGTTTTAGGGCGGCGGTTGTCACCAAGCACATAACCATCTGCAATACATACCCGTGCTTCATGCGCTTCATAATCTTCACGGGTCATGAAATGCACATCATTATGTGCGACCACACCGATATTGTATTTTTTTGCCAGCTTAACGGCTTCCAGAATAAAGTTATCTTCATCCGGACGATTGGTACGGGTCAGGGCAAGATAAACACGATTACCAAATTTTTCGACCCACTCTTCCAGCAGCGGTTCGGCTTTTTGCGGATTTGAACTCATCAGCATTTTGCCGACATCGGAGTGCATACCGAGCAGGGCAATCATGTCCTCAGGCTGATTTAAAATCCATTGTTTTTGAACGCAGGGGATATCCAGTTGCTGACCACTGATAAAGCCTTCAGATACCAGTTCAGTCAAATTACGCCAGCCGGTATTGGTCATGGCCAATAAGGTCATGCGATGTTCGGCATCATTCAGGCGAATTTCGGAACCCAGAATAGGCTTGATGCCTTTGCCCAGACATTTGCCATAGAACTTGACGGCAGCATGCAGGTTAGAAAGATCCGTGAGCGCAAGGGCAGGCATCTGTTCTTTTTCGGCAGCTTTGACCAAGTCAGGTATCCGTACGATGGATTCAGTAATCGAAAATTCTGTATGAATACCAAGATGAACAAAGTGCATAGATGAGTCCCTGCTAAAACCATTGAATAGTTTAACATGGGATTTATTGTTTCAGTTTGAAATTGAGGGGAAATGGCTAACTTTTAGGTCAAGTTTGAATTTGATTTTTTAAGCTGATTATTTAGTTAGTTGTTAGAAGATATTTTCTTTTACTTTTAACGGGGCAAAAGTAACAAAACCTCTTTGTTGATCTGATGGCACTTCCATGTGCCACAGACCAACGGGCGACTTCCTGTCGCGGTGGCACGTATCAAATAGTTGCAGGACTTTACTTTGAAATAATGAGAAAGGGTTCGTAAGTATTAAAAACAATAAAACCCTCTTTTTAGAGGGCTTTATTCATACATAAAAAACTAGCTTAACGAAGTCGGGATAACCAGTCGCCGAGGCTTTGTACAATCTGCACCAGAATCAACAATACAATCACCGTCATGATGACCACAGAGGTATCAAAACGCTGATAACCATAAGAAATCGCTAAGTCACCAATACCCCCGGCACCGACAGCACCGGCCATTGCCGTTGCACCAATCAAACTGATGGTAGCAGTAGTCAAGTTTAGAATCAGGGAACTACGCGCTTCCGGCAGAATAAACTTAAAGATAATCTGCATTGGCGTCGCGCCCATGGCTTGGGCAGATTCGATAATACCCTCATTCACTTCGAGTAAAGATGTTTCAATCAGGCGACCAATGTATGGACCGACATAAATGGTTAATGGAACAATCGCTGCCCATGTACCAATCGATGTGCCGACAATTAACTTGGTCAGTGGAATGACTGCGATTAGCAGGATAATAAACGGCAGCGAACGTAGCGCATTCACAATCGGATTGAGACCGTGATAAATCACACGATTCGGCAGAATTCCATTCGGACGTGTTACCAACAGGGTAATCGCCTGAATAAAGCCCCAGATACAGCCAAATAGCATCGCGAAGAACACCATATGAAAGGTTTCTTGCAATGCTGTCACAAACTGATCTATCGACAGGGAGCTTTTCCAGAACGGCGCAGTGATCGTTGTCAGCCACTGTACAATTAAATCTCTCATGCCTGTACTCCCGCCTGATCGACTTGTACGCCGTGTTGTTCAAGGAATTTTATTGCTGCTTGAATTTCTTGTACATCACCCAGTAGCTGAATAAACATCTGGCCAATCACCGTGCCATTAATTTCGGTCATATTGGCAAACAGAATATTTAAACTGATATCAAACTGTTTAATCACCGCTTGAATCACGGTTTCCTGTGCCGAGCTACCAAGGAATTTCAGGCAATAAATACTGTTGTGATTCTGGTTTTCCAGATTATTCAGAATATTGACTGGTAAATGCTGCTGTAATACGGTCTGAATAAAATTCTTGGTCGTCGGGTGCTGGGGCTGACTGAATATTTGTAAGGTACTGCCGGTTTCAATCACATCACCTTTTTCCATCACGGCGACATAATCACACACGGTTTCAATTACATCCATTTCATGGGTAACCATAACAATGGTGATGCCTTGTTCTTCATTAATTTTTTTAAGTAGCTGTAGAACAGATTTGGTGGTTTGTGGATCAAGTGCAGAAGTCGCTTCATCACAGAGTAAAATTTTTGGATGATTGGCAAGGGCACGGGCAATACCAACACGCTGCTTTTGACCGCCAGACAATTCATCTGGAAAAGCATGACGTTTATGTTTCAGGTCAATAAAGTCTAATAATTCTTCGAGGCGCTTTTCCCGTTCTGCCTTGCTCCAGCCTAGGAGTTTCATGGGCATTTCGATATTGGCTGCCACGGTTTTGGTTTGCATTAAATTGAAATGCTGGAAAATCATGCCGATGCTGGCACGTTCTTGATGCAATGCTTTGGCATCCAGTGCGGTAAAATCTGTTCCGTTAATGATAATCCGGCCTGAGCTTGGGCGCTCAAGCAGGTTGATCAGACGGATGAGGGTGCTTTTACCGGCACCACTATAACCGATGATGCCAAAAATACTGCCGGTTGGAATCTGAAGATTAATCTGATTCAAGGCATGCAAGGTTTGACCCTTAAGCTCATACTGTTTTGAAATATCTTTAAATTCAATCATAGTGTCAAAAACTGCATCACGGATAAAAAAACAGGCAAGAAATCGTCCTTGCCTGTTCTAAAAGTCTATTATAGTACTATTTTGATTCAGTTAAATACGTCACAGGTTTGTTTACCGCAACTTTAGTACCACCAAAATGCTCATCAACATATGCTTTTACTGCTGGCGTATGATACAACGCACCTACTTTTTGCAGAACTGGATCATTTTGACGATCTGCTGCAACCGCTAATACGTTGACGTTCATTTTTGTGCTTTGATCAATCGGCTCATAGTAAATCGCATCTTTTAATACGTTTAAACCACCTTCCATTGCCAAGGTATTGCCCAGCACAATCGCATCAACTTCGTCTTTTACGCGTACTGCAGTCGCCATTTGAATTGGCTTAATCACGATTTGTTTTGCATTTTCGGTCACATCAGAAGTTGTGCCTTTGACATTGTCAAAACCAGCTTTTAATTTAACCAGACCTGCTGATTGTAAAAGTAATAATGCACGCGATTCGTTTGCGCCGTCATTCGGAATGGCAATGGTCGCGCCAGTTTTAAACTCGTTTAAAGATTTGACTTTGCTTGAGTAAATACCCATCGGCTCTAAATAAGTGGTAGATAGAGGTGCAATTTTGGCTGTGTTAGCATCGTTGTAAGCAACCATATAGGCATAAGACTGGAATGCATTTACATCAATTTCTTTGTTGGCTACTGCCGTGTTCATTGACACGTAGTCAGTGAAATTTTTCACATCAAGTTTGATGCCGGCTGCTTTGGTTTCAGGCAATGTCGCGATATAACGCCATACGTCTGCATCTGAACCGGTTGAAGCCATAGTTACAGTCTGAAGACCATTTGCATCTTTGCTTTGCGCTGCATCAGTGGCAGGCGCTTCCTGTTTACCACACCCAGTTAAAGTCAATACAGAGGCACTCAAGATAACGCCAAGTAACTTTTTCATGAAATTGTCCTAATTCTATTCTTGCCTAGAGTATAAGCATTTTTAAATCGTGTTAAATAAGAGTTTTATTACGATCTAAGTAGATAGCTTGATCATGGTTGAAGAAAGCTTGAAGTCGAAAGCTGCAAGCGTGCAACAACAATTCTGGTGAACTTGATCAAGTCAGAGGCAGCCCAAATCTGATGTATTTAATCTATTTGGAGAGAGAAAATAGATATTTTATAAGTACATGGCAAGGTTTGAGTGCTCTGAAGTTGCGGATATCATAGCAATAAATCTATATTCGATATACTGGATAAAAAAGCCTTGCTTATCTCTTTAGTCGAATATAAAAAAAGATCTTTTAAACAAAATGTTAATTAAAACAATATATTATTTATATTGAAAATATAGTTTTAATGGATGTGTTTAAATAGTGATCTTTATAAGATTTTGTAAGATAGAAATATAAAAAATGCATATAGATAAATATAAAAAAATATCTGATTTTTTGGGAAATGAAGAAAATTCGATCATTAACGAGATAAATCTTTCCTTTATATTAACTAAGCGAGTCAGTATCTGATCTTGGTTTCCTCAGGTCATGATACTGCAAGCTTGTTTTAACAAAAGGGAATATACAGATAATCCGAACGCTGTTTTTCATAGAGTACGTGTCTACACAAGATATGATCGGCAGGTACAAGTGGATGGTCAAACTCTCTTACTTTTTCTAAGCCAATGTTTTGCATGACACGTTCTGAGGGCGTGTTGATGCAGGCAGTAAAAGAAATGACTTTCTCTAGGCGCAGGGTTCTAAAGGCATATTTTAGTACTGCTTTGGCTCCTTCAGTAGCATAGCCTTGGTTCCAATATTGCGGTAGCAAGCGCCAGCCAATTTCAGGTGCATCGGCAATTTCAAATTCAGATGGATGCACGTGTAAGCCAATAAAACCGATGAATTCGCCTGTAGCTTTGAGTTCTACGGCAAAGAGTCCCCATCCACGTGTTTCTATGGCAGTACGAATACGTTCAAGAAATGCAGTTGCTTCAGTCGCATCGATTTTTTTAGGGAAGTAGCGCATGACCTCGTCATCTGCACACATTTGGATAAATGGCGCAGTGTCGGAGTCTTGCCATTGGCGCAGGATCAGGCGAGGGGTTTGAAGGTGAATAGTCATTAGGTATCTTAATTTGGTTACGATTTTTTAGTTTCGTTTAGGGATTTGCTCTTTAAACTCATTAAACTGTTTCGTTTTATAGTCCAAAGATATTATATCCTCGACTACGTCTAAAAATGTTTTTACCATTTCCTCTTCAGGTCTAAAGCCTCTATGGTTAGAAGCATTTCCACCCTCAATAATCGTATTTAATATTTCATATTGTGTCTTACTAATATGTTTGTCATCCAACATTTTTTTTAGTTTTGTTTCAAACCCACCTTTATCGCCTACCTTTTTTACTAAGTATCTATCTACTAGAGTTCGAATTCCCGAAAGAGCTAAAATAAATAATCCTTGTTCATAAGCTTGAACGATTTCAAAGAAGAGCAACATATCATCTTTAGGTAGATTGAAAGACCATTTTTTCTCTAGCAATAAGGAGCTATTGAATCTAGGAAAGCTCATACTCTTTACATGGTAAGAATCAGATTTACCTGAAGTTTCTAAATCAGATTTAATCGAAGTGACTTTTTGTTTAAGATCCAAATCGATCTCTTTTATATGAAATGAATCTATATGTAAGGAGGGTGCATTGCATTTTTGGCATTGGGTAAATTGATAAGCATCGATGCTATAAGTCCATATAGATTTCGCTTGATTATTAGTTATATTTTTTGAAAAGCCTTCAATAGCTCTCGGATAGATTTTCAAATTTAATCTATTTTGTGGAGTATCGTGCTTACATTCCCAGCAGTATTTCCAAATATGCATATATTTAACATCTTATTTTAGTGATGTGGAAAAGAGTAAATTATTTATAGGCGTATGAATAGTTGTGTAGATTGTATAAGCAAATAAAAAACCCCGAAAGATTCGGGGTTTTTTATACTTAAATAAAATTAAGCATTTTCACGCGCAATCGCACGGTAACCAATGTCTTTACGATATTGAACGCCGTCGAACGTTACTTTTTGGCAAAGTTCTAAAGCTTTTGCTTGTGCTTCACCAATGGTATTACCCAGTGCAGTCACGCAAAGTACACGACCACCAGCAGTGACGATATCGCCATTTTCATTGGCTTTAGTACCTGCATGGAACACTTTCGCATCAGTCATTTCAGTGTCTAAGCCTGAAATCACATCACCATTGCTTGAAGTTTCTGGGTAGCCTTTTGACGCTAAAACGATACCAACAGTCTTGCGCTCATCCCATTCAGCTTCAGCAGGTAAGTTACCTGCGATACCAGCTTCAACGAGATCCACCAAAGATGATTTTAAACGCATCATGATCGGTTGAGTTTCAGGGTCACCAAAACGACAGTTAAACTCGATTACTTTTGGTTGACCTTTGTCGTCAATCATCAAGCCAGCGTATAAGAAACCAGTGTAAACGTGACCGTCTTTTTTCATACCTTCAACGGTAGGACGCATCACTTCATTCATGGTTTTTTCAAACACATCAGCAGTCACAACAGGTGCAGGAGAGTAAGCACCCATACCGCCGGTGTTCGGACCTTGGTCGCCTTCAAAAATACGCTTATGGTCTTGCGATGTTGCCATTGGCAAGATGTTGTCGCCATCAATCATACAAATGAAAGATGCTTCTTCACCCGCAAGGAATTCTTCGATCACAACGCGAGAACCTGCATCGCCAAACTTGTTACCTGCAAGCATGTCATCAATTGCTGCAAATGCTTCTTGATTGGTCATGGCAACGATTACGCCTTTACCTGCAGCAAGACCATCAGCCTTGATCACGATTGGCGCACCATTTTTCTCAACAAATGCTTTCGCAGCATCTACTTCAGTAAATACGTCATAGAAAGCCGTTGGAATGTTATGGCGTTTAAGGAAGTGTTTAGCGAATGCTTTAGAGCCTTCAAGCTGCGCAGCAAATTGAGTTGGACCCCAAATTTTAACGCCAGCTTCACGGCATGCATCTACAACACCATTTACAAGTGGTGCTTCAGGACCAACAACCACTAAATCAACCGCATTGCTTTTTGCAAAGTCGATAATCGCAGCATTGTCTAAAATATTTAAGGCAACATTTTCGCATTTATTTTCTGTTGCAGTACCTGCATTACCTGGTGCTACAAATACTTTTGCGACTTTGTCATCTTGCGCGATTTTCCATGCAAGTGCATGTTCACGACCGCCATTACCCAAAACTAAAATATTCATCGGTTCATACTCCATGAATCGAAAATGACATAAAGTCCTCAACCTGAAAATAGGAGAGGACTTTATGCAAGATTAGAAATCTATTTTACTCAGCATAATTAACTGAATATACATCATGAGCTTCGTCAAAACTTAGTGACGGAAGTGACGCATACCAGTGAAGACCATTGCAATACCCGCTTCATCAGCAGCAGCAATTGTTTCTTCATCACGCATAGAACCACCCGGTTGGATAATGCATTTGATGCCTGCTTTCGCAGCGTTATCAATACCATCACGGAATGGGAAGAATGCGTCAGATGCCATAACTGCACCTTCAACCACTAGACCCGCGTGTTCAGCTTTGATCGCAGCAATACGAGCAGAGTTTACACGGCTCATTTGACCTGCGCCCACACCAATGGTTTGACGGTTTTTAGCATAAACAATCGCGTTAGACTTTACGTATTTCGCCACTTTCCAAGCGAAGATCATGTCATCGATTTCTTGTTCAGTCGGCGCACGTTTAGTCACAACTTTAAGATCATCTTTCGTGATCATGCCCAAGTCTTGGTCTTGAACCAGTAAACCACCGTTTACACGTTTGTAGTCCAGTTGCGATTGACGCGCATCGATTGCTGGAAGTTCGCCACATACAAGTACACGTACGTTTTTCTTCGCGCCCGTTACTTCAAGAACGCCTTCAGCAACGCTCGGTGCAATGATTACTTCAACGAATTGACGGTCAACAATCGCTTGTGCAGTTGCAACGTCTAATTCACGGTTGAATGCAATGATGCCACCGAATGCAGATTCAGGATCTGTTGCATACGCAAGATCATAAGCTGCTTGAATACCGTCTAGAGAAACTGCAACGCCACATGGGTTAGCGTGTTTAACGATCACACAAGCAGGCTTCGCAAATGATTTCACACATTCAAGTGCTGCATCAGTATCTGCGATGTTGTTATAAGAGAGTTCTTTACCTTGAAGCTGTTTCGCTGTTGAAACAGAAGCTTCAGTCGCTGTGTCTTCTACATAGAATGCAGCAGCTTGATGCGGGTTTTCACCGTAACGAAGGTCTTGAACTTTGTTCAATTGAGTATTGAAAGTACGTGCAAATTTGTCTGCCTGACCTTCTTCTTTACCTACGCGAGCGCCTAAGTAAGATGCGATCATGCCGTCATATTGAGCAGTATGTTCAAATGCTTTTACTGCTAGGTCAAAACGAGTTGCATGAGATAAAGCACCCTCAGCTTTAAGCTCGGCAACGACAGTTGCATAGTCAGAAGCATTTACGATGATACCTACAGATGCATGGTTTTTTGCTGCAGCACGAACCATGGTAGGACCACCGATGTCGATGTTTTCGATAGCATCAGCAAGTGAACAGTTTGGTTTGGCTACCGTTGCAGCAAATGGATAAAGGTTTACAACGACTAAATCAATAGCATCAATGTTGTGTTCAGCCATCACAGCTTCGTCTAGACCACGACGAGCCAGGATACCTCCATGAATTTTCGGATGTAGTGTTTTTACACGGCCGTCCATCATCTCTGGAAAACCTGTATGCTCCGAAACTTCAACTACAGCCACATTATTGTCTTTCAACAATTTGTAGGTACCACCTGTAGATAAAATTTCTACCCCTAGAGCAGCAAGTTCTTGTGCAAATTCAACAATACCAGTCTTGTCAGACACAGAGATTAAAGCGCGTTTAATAGTCATGATCTTCGTCACAGTTTTCAAGGAACAGAATAAAACAAAATCAGCAATTTACAGGTTAAAAAAAATGCCTGCGGAAGCCGCAAGCATTTTATCATTTATTCACTCATTAAACCGTGAGCTTTTAACTTTTTACGTAAAGTACCACGGTTGAGTCCGAGAATCTCGGCAGCACGTGTTTGGTTACCACGTGTATATTCTAGAACTACAGATAGAAGAGGTTTCTCCATTTCTGCTAGCACCATGTCGTATACCTGAGATGGTTGCTCGCCCTGCAGTTGTGCAAAATAGTGGCGAACTGCGCGATCTACGTGGATACGTAAAGCAACATCAGATTGTGCAGTAAAAATAGGAGATTTGCTATTCATGCGAATTAATCCGAAAAACAAATATCACTTGGGTAAAGTGATATATAAAAGTGGTCTAGAAATTGAAATGAACTCCATTTTAGATCCTAAAACGGAAGTTCTAAAACTTAGTCATTACATTGAGCCTGTAGCTTGACACATCTCTGCGATTTGGTCGAAAAATAAGCGTAACAATAGTTAAAGTTTTGTTACTGACCAAAATCAAAACAAAAAAATCTGCACGATACGCAATAAATTTTATAGCGCATTAGGCAAGACTGTATTTGTTGTGAAAAAGTCGCGAGGAGTTGCAGCACATAGCTTTCGTGGCGCGTATCATACCATTGTCTAAGCAAAAGTGAGCAAGAAAACTGCATTTTTTTTAACTTTTTTTAATTTTTTAATGCTTTCTCAGTAGATTAGGGGCGAATTATTTCCAAAGTATAGCGATCAAAGCTTTTGCGATCGACTGGAAGCTTAAATTTGAATTTAAACGGGCTGTTTTTCGGAATGCGCTGAATATTGACTAAACTTTCAATCAAGTACTCTTCGGAGGACAGGTTATAAGTTGCAATCACTTCACCGCGATGTTCCAGATTGATTCTTAAAATTGGTAAAGCCAGACTACGGTCATGAAAATTAATCAGCTCACCGCTAAACTCAGCTTCATTATTACCGGTTGCCTTGATTTTGACTTTATTAACCTGAATTAGTGTGTAGTATTTTTCCAGATTGGAACAATTAAACACTTCACAAGCACTGTTAAAGGCCAGACTCATGACGTGACTGTTTTTGATGTATTGCGGATTGAACCAGAAAAATTGAAACAGCAGCAGGCTGAACAGCGACAGATTGAGTAAACTCCAGCCTATATAGTACATTGGCCCGCGTTTAGTCTGCTTTTCTGCCTGATCTTCCCAGTTCATGCTCGGCAGGACTGAAATCGGCTCGGTACTGAAATAATTCAGGTTATTTAAATAGGTTTCCAGATCAATATTGGAATGTTCAACTTTTTGATCAAAAATCTGTAGCAGGCTATGACGATGCTGCTGATCCGTGTGATAAACACCTGAGTTATTTTGAGCATCAGTTTTGCTGAATTCGCTGGAGTTTGACTGAGCGTGAGACATTGAGGCAGTGACCGAATTCCGGGTTTCGGTCACCAAATGCGATAAGGCATTAAATGAAGTAGTACATTTGGGACAGCAAACCATACCCTGCGCAACGGTGAGTTGAGCAACTGTGACCTTATAGGTGGTGGAACAGGTAGGGCAATGGGTTCTTTTGTCACTCATGGATTATTTATAGGCTCATTCGTTCTTATGGCGTTTACCCGAGATACGGCACCAGTGCTCGTCTCGTTTTTCTACCTCTAATATATCAAAATAATTTGAGTAAATGCTAGTAACATCAGCAACTTGCTCTTCAATCACTCCGGCAAGTGCGAACTGTCCCTCAGATTTGATTAAAGTTGCGAACTCAGGAGCCAGCATCATCAGTGGTGCTGCCAGAATATTGGCAACAAATACGTCAGCTTTGGTATTGCCGAGCTCATCTCTAAATTCTTCTGGCAGTCCGACATAAAGTTTGTCCAGTACGCCATTCAGTTCAGCGTTTTGCTGAGTCGCCAGTACAGCTTGTGGGTCGATATCAGTAGCATATGCTTTTTTCGCACCTAATAGCAGTGCAGCTACCGCGAGAATGCCTGAGCCACAGCCATAATCGATGACAATTTTATCTTTCATATCAATCTTGCCGAGCCATTGTAAGCACAGGAAAGTTGAAGCGTGGTTGCCTGTTCCGAAAGCCAGACCTGGATCAAGCTTGATGTTTACCGCATCGGCATCAGGTGCTTCCATCCACTCCGGTACGATCCAGTATTTATCAGCAATCTGAATAGGCTCATAGGCATCCATCCAGGTACGTTCCCAAGCCTGATCTTCAATCAGTTCATGACGGATCGAAGCATCTGGCATTTGTGTACGAATAAAGGTTTCTAGTGCGGCAACATCGATTTCTTCGCCTTCTTCCTGCGCATAAATACCGGTCACAATCACTTTATTCCAAAGTGGCGTTTCACCTGGAAGTGGTTCCAGCAAATCCTGGTTTTCAGCATCATCCAAAGTCACACTCACTGCGCCTAGCGAGCTAAGTAATGTCTCAGTAAAATCAACCTGAGCCTGTTCAACCGTAATATGAATTTGTAACCACTTCACAGAAATAACCTTTATACATTTTTCAAAAAGCTATTGTAACGGAAGTTCAGACTCAACGCTGCTATCTTCTTGATCCATTCCCAAAATAAAAAGGATGCCTGAAGCATCCTTTTAAGCGTTCCAGAGCTTATCTAATCCAGATTCGTTAAAGGTGTTTGCGCCGGGAGTGGTGCAAGCCGATTCAACAAGCTGCCAAAAATTGCAGCAAAGATATACATAAAGATAGAGTAAACCGCGGCTGGCATTGCCACAGCAGCACTGCCAATCACGGTCAGGGCAATGGTCATGGCGAGGGTGCTGTTATGAATGCCAATTTCAAATGCACTGGCACGGGCTTGAGCGCTATTAATATTCAGTAGTCGTGGAATCAGATAACCAATACTCAGGCTCAAGATGCAGAATAAGGCAGTCGCTAGACCAACCTGGGTCAAGTATTCGCCGATATTTGTGCGTTCTTTAATAAGTGTGGCAATAATAATCAGCACCAAAAAGCCAATGGAAAAAATTCGCAGCGGCCGATTCAGTTTTGCGGTCACGCCTGGTGCATAGCGCCGAATCAACATGCCAATTCCCACCGGAATCAGGATGATCGCGAAGACTTGAAGAATCTTGCCGAATTGCAGTCCAACTTGCTGGCTATCCTGCATAAAATGCATGATCGAAAAATTAATAATCAAAGGTAGGGTAATCGCTGCAATGACTGAGTTGATAGCAGTCAGCGTGATATTGAGGGCTAAGTCACCTTTAAACAGGTAGCTAAACAGGTTGGCCGTTGCACCCCCTGGCGAAGCCGCCAGGAGCATCAACCCGACTGAGAGTAATGGAGTTAAAGCGAATAGCTTGCAGAGTAAAAAGGCAATGCCAACCAGAATAACCAGTTGACAGAACAATGCTATAAATACGGCTTTGGGGTGGCGAGTGACACGGCTAAAGTCCCGAGGCGTCAGTTCAAGGCCCAGTCCCATCATGATGATTGCAAGTGCCAGCAGCAGTAATATCGTTATAAGGCCAGAATCCATCTGTATGCTCCTTGTCGAAAATTGTTTTAATACTTCTGATTTTCTTTGGAAAAGCATACAGCCTTATAGCAGAATCAGCCAAATAAATTACAAATCTGATAAACGACTTTTATTACTATATACCACTTGCTGGCGGCTAATTAGCACACCGAAAATGGTCGCGAAACTGTACATGAAAATTGTATAAATGCCTGCTGGAATGGCCATCGTGACATTATTCAGAACCGAAATCGCAATGGTTAGGGCAATGGCTGTGTTATGAATGCCGATTTCAAAGGTACAAGCACGTGCCATTTTCTCTGGAATGCCCATGAGTAGAGGGATGCAATAGCCAATAAACAGGCTGGAAAAACATAAAATCGCAGTTGCTGTACCAATATTGGCAAAGTATTCGACCAAATTCGAACGTTCTCTGAAAATGGCGAATATGAATAGGATGGTTAGAAAACCGATAGAGAGTAAGCGCATGGGCCTGCTGACAGTAATCGACAGGTTTGGAAATTTGGCTCGAAGCAGCATACCCATGATCACGGGAATCAAGGTAATTAAAAACACTTGTACAATCTTTTCAACTGGAAAAGTCACGTTTGAGTCATGACTCATAAAGTAGTGTAAGGACAGATTGACAATAAAGGGCAAGGTAAAAATAGAGATGATGGTATTAATGGCGGTTAGAGTAATATTCAGTGCCACATCACCTTTATATATGTAGCTAAACAGGTTTGCGGTTGGACCACCGGGCGAGGCGGCCAGCAGCATCAGACCTACAGCAAGCAAAGCGGGCAAGTCCAAAATCAGACAAATAAAAAAAGCAATGCTGGGTAATAGGACTAACTGCGCAAATAAAGTAATAAAAATGACTTTAGGATAGCGACTTAAGCGCAGGAAATCTTTGATGGTGAGTTCTAGCCCCAGCCCCATCATCATAATTGCCAATGTAATTGGCAAAAAAACGCTAAAAAACCCCGAATCCATGAATTTGCCTTTTTATTATACATTTATAGGTATATTTCCAGTTTAGCCTAGATGAATAAATAAGCAATAAAAAACGGGCAAAATGCAGTCACTTTGCCCGTCAAAGCTTTTACTTGAAATCTAAACTATTTAGATATATATCGGCTACATACCTGGCTGGCCTTGCATTGGTGAATCAGGCTGTGCTGGCTGGTTCATCTGATGCGGCATAGGCTGGTTTTGCATATGTGGCTGCATCGGTTGGCTTTGCATCTGAGATTGTCCCTGAGGGCGTGGTGGCATAAAGCCTAATGCACATTTACCTTTGACTTCGGCACCATTGATGGTGGCAGTAGTCGCACCACTGTTGCCGCTACAGGTACTCATGAGTTCGGCTTCATCGCCTTTGATTGAAGCATTTTTGGATGAAGTGAAAAACTGCGGCTCACAGGTACCATTCCAGATAATGCCGCGATAGGCAAAACTGACTTGTGCACCTTGGGATTTGCCTTTACAAACCTGTTGGTACTTTTGTGCATTATAAATGGTTTCGACCTTATCATTCGCTGATGCAGCAAATGGCGCAAAACATAAACCACATAGAACGGTTGAGAGGAAAATATTCTTATTCATCTTTTATACCTTTGTTTGTAATGTAACCAACATATAGATTAAAAAATGCGCCAGATTAAACAATGCAAATCGAGTAAATTTCTCAGCTTATATGTTTAATTTATATAGTTCCTCTGCAAAGTTAAATTACAGTGCTTTATTGTTATGCGAGTTAAGTGCGATTTATCTCAGGATAAATTCAACTGAATTTGTCTACTTTAGAGTGAAATTTGCTATAATGCTCAGCTATTCTTTTTTATCTCTCAATTACCACTATGCATTATCCTAAAGTATACGATGTCATTGTTATCGGTGGCGGTCACGCCGGTACGGAAGCGGCTCTGGCTGCAGCGCGTATGGGTCGACAGACTTTACTCTTAACTCATAACATTGAGACTTTAGGGCAGATGAGCTGTAACCCGGCCATCGGTGGTATTGGTAAATCGCATTTGGTGCGTGAAATTGATGCTTTGGGCGGTGCGATGGCACTGGCTGCCGATAAAGGCGGTATTCAATTCCGTATTTTGAACTCGCGTAAAGGTGCTGCAGTACGTGCAACACGTGCGCAGGCGGACCGTGTACGTTATAAAGCGGCTATTCGCGAAACATTAGAAAACCAAGCAAACCTTGATATTTTTCAGCAAGCCGCAGATGACCTGATTGTTGAAGGCGATACCGTTAAAGGTGTGGTTACCCAAATGGGTATCCGTTTTGATGCGAAAACTGTGGTGCTGACAGCAGGTACATTCTTAGGTGGTGTCATCCACGTTGGTCTGGAGAAATCTAGCGGTGGTCGTGCTGGTGATCCGCCATCTATTTCACTTGCACATCGTTTGCGTGAATTAAACTTGCCAGTAGGTCGTTTAAAAACAGGTACACCACCACGTATTGACGCGCGTTCAGTGGATTTCTCTGTGATGACACCACAGCCGGGTGATTTCCCATCTCCGACCATGTCATTCATGGGGGATGTGTCTATGCATCCTGAGCAGGTAAATTGCTATATCACGCATACCAATGAACGCACGCATGAAATCATTCGTGGCGGTTTAGACCGTTCACCGATGTACACGGGTGTGATCGAAGGTGTTGGACCACGTTATTGCCCATCGATTGAAGATAAGATTCACCGTTTTGCCGATAAAGATTCTCACCAAGTCTTCTTGGAGCCTGAAGGCTTGGATACACATGAGCTTTATCCAAATGGTATTTCGACTTCTTTACCGTTCGACGTTCAGTTTGAACTGGTTCGCTCGATCCGTGGTATGGAAAATGCGCACATTCTTCGTCCGGGCTATGCCATTGAATACGATTACTTCAACCCACAAGCGTTGAAATTTACCCTTGAAACCAAAGCAATTAATAACTTGTATTTCGCCGGTCAAATCAACGGCACAACCGGTTATGAAGAAGCGGGTGCGCAGGGTTTGCTTGCAGGCTTGAACGCTGCACGCCGTGCTTGGGATCAGGAGCAATGGACGCCAAAACGTGATGAAGCATACATGGGTGTTCTGGTCGATGACCTGATCACATTAGGTACCAAAGAACCATACCGTATGTTCACCTCACGTGCCGAATACCGTTTGATGCTGCGTGAAGATAACGCAGATCAGCGTTTAACAGCCATTGGTCGTGAAATGGGTCTGGTGGATGACGCGCGTTGGGCAGTGTACTGTGAGAAAATGGAAGCAGTGGAAAAAGAAACAGGCCGTTTGCAACACTTGTGGGCCGCACCAAATAACCCAATGGGCAAGAAATTCGTTGAGATGACCGGTGCAGACCTGTCTAAAGAATGTTCGGCGATCGATTTGTTAAAACGTCCAAATATTTCATTTGCTCAAATTGCAGAGTTAACCAATTCTGAAGTATCACCATTTGTCGGTGAGCAAATTGAAATTGCAGTGAAATATGCGGGTTATATTAACCGTCAGCATGAAGACGTGGCACAAATGAAACGTCTGGAAGAAACCCGTATTCCTGCGGATTTTGATTATGACATCGTGTCGGGTCTGTCCCGTGAAATTACCCTGAAACTGAAAGATGTTCGTCCTGAAACATTGGCGCAAGCCAGTCGTATTCCGGGTGTAACGCCTGCAGCAGTTCAACTGGTGATGATTACAATTCGTAAGAATGCACAAGCAAAGAAATCTGCTTAAGATTTTGAGCTAGAAAAGCCCGCGTTAAGCGGGCTTTTTTATAGGAAAATTTTCTGGATAAGCTTTGACTATGGTTTGATTGTAAAAAACTACTATTAAAATAAGTTATTGATAAATTTAAACAATAAAAATAATTAATATTTAAAAACTCTGTCTGTGCAAGCTTTTAAGTCTAATTTGGCTATTGCTGGGTTTGAATGGATAGCTTAAACCCGACTATTGTCGTGCTATTTCTCTATTAAGATTAGGTTAAGAATAATGTAACGGATCGTCAGACTATCAAACGGTTTGTGAATTATTGATGGAGATCAGTCATGGCACAGCCATACAGCGAAAAAGCCCAAAAAATATTAACGATATTCTTATGTTTCTGGGTCGCATTTTTTGAAGGTTTTGACCTTCAAGCTCCCGGGATTGCGGCGAAAGGAATTGCAGCAAGCTTTGGTTTAGATCAAATCCAAATGGGCTATGTATTTAGTCTGGGTGTCTTTGGAATGCTGTTTGGCGCATTCTTTGGTGGACGTATTGCAGATTATCTAGGACAAAAGAAAGTCCTGATGCTTTCTGTGACTATTTTTGGTCTGTTCATGTCGTTGACTGCAATTGCGCCAAGCATCGAAGTTTTATATGCAGCGCGTTTCTTTACTGGTTTGGGTTTAGGTGCGGCAATGCCAACCATGATTTCAGTCGTCGGTGATGAAGCCACCGAAGCCAACCGTGGCAAGCTAAATAGTCTGATGTATTGTGGTTTGCCGGTAGGGACGATCTTTGTTGCTGGTCTGGCTATGCTGCTTCCGGAGATTCAATGGCAAACCTTATTCCTGATTGGGGGATTAACGCCTTTAGCACTGATTCCATTGATGGCATTTATTCTTAAAGATAAGCCTAAAGTGAATGCGGAAGTACCGGTTTCTGGCGAAGCTGTGCCGGGAATGGCTGAGGTGTTGTTCAAGCAGCGCCAGTATAAAAATACAGTACCTCTTTGGGTTGGTTTCTTTTTTACCTTGATGATTAATTATATTTTGATTAGCTGGTTGCCAAATTTACTTATGGAACAAGGTTTGCAGAAACAACAGGCATTTTTGGTGATGTTGGTGTTCCAGGTGGGCGCTGTCATTGGAACCCTAAGCCTGGGTTATTTACTGGACCGTTTAAAGCTCTGGCAAATGGCGACTATCATTTATAGTGGCTTGTTTGTTGCCTTGGTATTGCTATTCACCACAACTTCTATTCCGTTATTAATTTTGGCGGGAGTCATGGGGGTATTTTCTCTACAGGTGGCCAATCTATTCTGTATGGGATCTCACCAATTTTTTATTCAGGCGCAGGTAAAGTCACCGGTGTGGGTAGTGCGATCTCTCTAGGACGTTTAGGGGCGATGACTGGACCATTATTAACTGGAAAAATTCTGGCATTAGGTTTGGGAACGACGGGCATTCTTGTGGCAAGTTTGCCCGCAGTGGTCGTATCGGCAGTAGCTGTCACCGCACTATCACGTTATAAGGCTGCTCATAAGTAATTAATCATTGAGATCTATCAATACAAAAAGGGAATCTGAAAATTCCCTTTTTTATCGTCGAGACTTTTAATTGAATAAAGTCAGTCCATAAAATTTGCTAAAATATACGAATAGCAAACAGATTGATTTTTATATGGCTTATCAACTTATTCCACTCTCGATTCAGGCCACCGATAATATTGCTTGTCCGCATTGTCAGCACAACGTGATTGATTGGGCAGAAGAGCAGTATGTGCAACCTTGTGAACATACCCTGTTTATTGCCATGGATATTGGCTTTGAATATATGACCGATGAATTCGAGCACAGCATGCCGCGTTCTGTAGATGATCTGCATGCCAATGATGATCAGGTAAATATGCTGGATGAAATCACCCAGGCGACTTATTCAAATTATCTGATTTATAAGTCTGATCTGGGCATAGATGGGTATTTTCGCTATGTGGGTTTTACTGCATAAATCATCAATAAAAAAGCGCCAATTGGCGCTTTTTTATATGGAAAGATCAACTTTCTATTTCTTCTTCGATCTCATCATCCGTAGTATCCATGCCCAGTTCTTTGAGTTTACGGGTGAGGGTGTTTCGGCCCCAACCTAAAAGTTCTGCGGCATGACGTTTACGGCCACGGGTTTGTTGCAAGGCTGCATTAATCAAGGTGCGTTCAAACATCGGCGTTGCAACATCCAGAAGTTTCATTTCACCATTTTTGAGTTTCTGCATCGCCCATTGACCCAGTAATTCATCCCAGTGATGCGGTGCAATCTGGTTTAGCGTTGGAATTGGTGCGCCTGGATCCTGCTGATGAATTGGGATTTGTTTCAGTTCAGGTGGCAAGTCTTCCGGATAGACTTCACGACCTGTGATCATGACAGTCAGCCAGCGACAGGTATTTTCAAGTTGACGCACATTACCTTGCCATGGCAATTTCTGCATATATTCCTGGGTTTCAGGACGCAGAATCTTTGGATTGACCCCAAGTTCCTTGCCGGCACGTGCCAGAAAATGCTGCGCTAGCATCGGAATATCTTCACTACGATGTGCCAGTTTTGGAATATGAATACGAATTACATTCAGGCGATGATACAAGTCTTCACGGAAACGACCATCATGAACCAGTTTTTCCAGATCCTGATGGGTCGCTGCCACGATACGTACATCAACCTTAACCGGAATATGACCGCCAACACGGTAGAACTCACCGTCTGCCAAAACGCGCAGTAAACGTGTTTGCGTTTCAAATGGCATATCGCCAATTTCATCTAAAAACAGCGTACCGCCATTGGCCTGTTCAAAACGACCCTGACGCTGAGTGTTGGCACCGGTAAATGCACCTTTCTCATGGCCAAAGAGTTCGGTTTCGATCAGGTCTTTTGGAATCGCCGCCATATTGAGGGCAATAAAAGGTTTTGAACTGCGTGGTGAATGACGATGCAGGGCATGCGCCACCAGTTCTTTACCTGTACCAGACTCACCATTAATCAACACGGTAATATGCGATTGTGATAAACGGCCAATGGCACGAAACACTTCCTGCATCGCAGGCGATTCACCAATAATCTCGGTAGATTGAATTGGTGGAGCGGCTTTTGCTGATTCTTGTTGCTGTAGCTTGGTGATATGTAAAATCGCACGATTTACCAGCGCCAGTGCTTCATCAATATCAAAAGGCTTAGGCAGATATTCAAAAGCACCAGTTTGATAGCTAGAAACAGCCGATTCTAAGTCTGAATGCGCCGTCATAATAATGACAGGTAGGTCAGGATAACTGTGTTTAACCTTGCCCAGGAAGGTAAGTCCATCAATACCCGGCATGCGGATATCGGTCAAAATCACATCGGGTGCTTCCAGACTCAGTTGGTCTAGTGCAGATTGTGCTTCTTCAAAACTGGTCACATCCAGACCTTCCTCTTTAAAGGTCTTTTCCAGTACCCAGCGCATGGCGCGATCGTCATCAATCACCCATATTTTATTTCGCGACATGATTCGACTCCCAAGGTAAATATAAGCTAAAGACGGTTTTTCCAGCCACGGACTGACACTCGATCATGCCGTTGTGCTGATGAATAATATTTTGAGCAATACTGAGGCCCAGTCCGGTACCTTTTGCGCGACTGGTGACCAGCGGATAAAACACCGATTCGATAATCTCTTCCGGCACACCTGGACCGTTGTCTTCAATATCAATCCTTACTACAGAGCGGTGAATCACCCCGTTAATGGTAAAGAGACGCTGAATCCGGGTTCTTAAAATCAGTTCCGGTTGATGTTCGACAAAGAACTCCTTGTTCTCGGTCATGGCCTGTACGGCATTGGCGCAAATATTCAAAATGACCTGAATCAATTGGTCGCGGTCTGCCAGAACTTCCGGTAAGGACAGGTCGTAATCCCGGGTAATCTTGATTTTCTTTTTGGTCTGATTAGCAATCAGTGAACGCACCCGTTCCAGAGGTTCATGCACATTGACCAGTTCATAGCTCGGAAGCTGGCGTGAACCGAGCATGGTATCGGCCAGATTTCTGAGTCGATCCACTTCGCTAATAATAATGTCGGTAAATTCTTTGTATTGTGGATCATTCAAACTGCGTGCCAGGAGTTGAGTCGCCCCGCGAATGCCACCCAAGGGATTCTTGATTTCATGCGCAACACCGCGAATCAGCTGACGCGCTACCTGATGCTGTTGCAGCAGATTTTCTTCACGCGAGATTTTTAACATGCGATCGCGAGGATTGAGTTCGATGAGCAGTAGCGGATGATAAGGTTTGCCCAGATTTAGCTGAGAAACAGTGTAGTCAACATGAATGTCTTTAAAGTTGACCAGAATAGTGGCTTCGCGGCGTGTATAAGGTTGTCCCGTACTTAAAGTATTATTCAGGGCTTCTTCGGTATTGAACTCATCTGTCGGGTTTTGCAGAATATTGAGTACGGATGTGCCGCTCGCGCGGAATAAGCTCACATCAAATAAGGCTTCACAGGCAGAATTCAGATAATAAATATTAAGATCGCGGTCTATCAATAAGATACACGTGGTCATATTGTCCACTAAAGCACGATAGTCGATCGGAATAATTTGATCCATTCGCGGGTTTGTTCCTGTATTAAAATGGCGCAATGGCATCTTCATAAAGCAATTTAATCAATTTTAAGTTCTGATTTGATGCAAGATGCACGCCAACTTTTATGACTAGAGATTATTTATTGCGATGAAATGCAGAAATGTGACAGAGCAACACAATTCATCTTAGATATAGCGGATTAAATTGAGGCTGTAAATCTAAAATGATTCATTTTGGTGCATTGGTAAGTATGTTGAATATTTTATGGCAATATTTTAGTGCATGATGCAAAGAGTCAGGTTTTCAACTATTTTTATGATGCGAAAAGACATACAATACGCGCATTCTAGTAGAGCGAAAATTCATGAAGTCCCCCAAAGTCGGTTTTGTATCTTTAGGTTGTCCTAAGGCATTGGTAGATTCTGAACGTATTTTAACCCAGTTAAAGACTGAAGGTTATGACGTCGCTTCGGATTATGACGGTGCTGATTTAGTTGTAGTAAATACCTGTGGTTTCATTGAATCCGCAGTGCAAGAATCGCTAGATGCGATTGGTGAGGCGATGAGCGCGAATGGTCGCGTGATCGTAACAGGTTGTCTAGGTAAAGACGAAGACAAGATTCGCCAAATGCATCCCAATGTCCTGAAAGTGACAGGTGCAGCGGCATATAAAGAAGTTATGGATGCGGTTCATCAATACGTGCCTGAGCCGCCAAAACACAATCCATTTATTGATCTGGTTCCAGAACAAGGCATCCGCCTGACGCCAAAACATTATGCTTATCTGAAAATATCCGAAGGCTGCAACCATCGTTGTACTTTCTGTATTATTCCAAGCATGCGTGGCGATCTGGTTTCACGTCCAGTTGGTTCTGTGCTTGATGAAGCTGCAGCGCTGAAACGTGCCGGTGTAAAAGAAGTACTCGTCATCTCCCAGGATACTTCTGCTTATGGCCTGGACACGAAATACAAGCTGGATTTCTGGAATGGCCAGCCGGTTAAAACCAAATTCTATGACATGTGTGAAGCATTAGGTCAGTTGGGAATCTGGGTGCGTTTGCACTATGTTTACCCGTATCCGCATGTGGATGCTGTGATTGACCTGATGGCACAAGGTAAAATCCTGCCTTATCTGGATATTCCATTCCAGCACGCGAGTCCAAAAATTCTCAAACTGATGAAGCGCCCTGCGCACAGTGAAAATACACTGGAGCGTTTGAAAATCTGGCGCGAGAAATGTCCTGATCTGGTGTTGCGTTCAACATTTGTGGTGGGCTTCCCGGGTGAAACTGAAGAAGACTTCCAGATGTTACTGGACTGGCTGAAAGAAGCCCAGCTGGATCGTGTGGGATGTTTTACCTATTCGCCAGTTGAAGGTGCGACAGCAAATGATTTGCCAGATCACGTTCCTGAAGAAATTAAACAAGAGCGTTATGAGCGTTTCATGCAGGTTCAGCAAGAAATCTCGGCAGCCAAACTCCAAAAACGTATCGGTCAGACCATGACTGTGCTGGTAGATGACCTGGAAGATGAATTCCCGGTAGCGGTTGCGCGTTCTTATGCAGATGCACCTGAAATTGATGGTAATGTTTTTGTTGAAGATATCGATAAAAGCGTCATCAAGGCGGGGGATTTACTTGAAGTCGAAATTACTGATGCAGATGAATACGATCTGTATGCAAAACTCATTTCAATCAAGTCTGCTTAAGATTTTGAATTAAAAAAATTTAAATTGAATACTTTGGAGTTTGATGATGTTGGATTCTAAAAAGCCACGCTTTGGTCGCATCCTGTTAAAGCTTTCTGGTGAAGCGCTGGCAGGCAATAAAGACATGGGGATCGATGCACAAGTGCTCGATCAAATGTCACTTTCTATTGCGCACCTCGTGGGTTTAGGCGTACAAGTAGGTATTGTTGTGGGTGGTGGTAACCTGTATCGCGGTAGTCAGCTACAAAAAGATGGTCTGGTTGGCCGCGTAACTGGTGACCAGATGGGTATGCTGGCAACAGTCATGAACGGTTTAGCACTTCGCGACGCTTTGGTGCGCCGTAATATTAAAACCCGTTTAATGTCTGCATTGCCAATTGGTGCTGTAGTTGAGTCTTACTCAAGCCGTGATGCGATCCGTCACCTGACTCAGGGTGAAGTGTGTGTATTCGTGGCAGGTACAGGTAATCCGTTCTTTACGACAGATACAGCTGCCTGTTTACGTGGTATTGAAATCGAATCAGACTTGATCTTGAAAGCGACCAAAGTTGATGGCGTATATAATAAAGATCCAAGCAAATATGATGATGCGGTTAAATATGACACATTGACTTTTGACCAAGTTCTGGACGAAAAGCTGGGTGTGATGGACTTAACTGCAATCTGTTTATGTCGTGATCACAATGTGCCGCTACAAGTATTCGATATGAATAAATCTGGCGCATTGCTTTCCGTTGTGATGGGTGAAAAAGAAGGGACTCACGTTACCAATTAATGACGTGAGCACCAAAGCACTTTATACTACACGCTAATTTAGTAATAACCTCTTTTCAAGAATTAAGTAAGGAAGATCATATGATTAACGATCTTAAAAAAGACAGCGAAGACCGTATGAACAAAACTCTAGAATCTCTAGAGCATGGTTTTGCAAAAGTTCGTACCGGTCGTGCGCATCCATCAATTTTAAATAACGTGATGGTTTCTTACTATGGTTCAGACGTTCCATTGAACCAGGTGGCAAACGTAGGTGTTGAAGATTCACGTACTTTGTTAATCCAGCCTTTCGAGCGTTCAATGGTTTCTGCAATTGATAAAGCGATTCGTGAATCTGACTTGGGTCTGAACCCAATTACAGCAGATGCGATTCGTGTGCCGATGGCGGCGTTAACTGAAGAAACGCGTCGTGACATGCAAAAAGTTGCGCGTAATGAAGCAGAAAATGCCAAAGTAGCGATCCGTAACATCCGCCGTGATGTATTGGGCGATATCAAAGCTTTGTTAAAAGAAAAAGAAATTTCTGAAGACGAAGAGCGTCGTGCTGCTGACGAAATCCAGAAAATTACTGACAAATTTGTTGCTGAAGTTGACAAGCGCTTGGCTGCGAAAGAAGCTGAATTGATGAAGGTCTAATTCATCGATGACCGTTGCTGAAGAAAATTCCCGTCTTCCGAAACATGTTGCCATCATTATGGATGGCAACAATCGTTTTGCCAAAAAAAATCAGATGCAGAAAGGTGATGGACACCGTGAAGGAAAAACGGTTCTGGATCCGATCGTTGAACACTGTAAAAAAAGAAATATCCAGGCTTTAACTGTATTTGCCTTTTCCAGTGAAAACTGGAATCGTCCACAGTTTGAAGTTGAATTGCTCATGAAATTGCTGGTTGACACCATTCATGAACAATTGCCCCGCATGGAAAAATTCAATATTGCCTTACGCTTTATCGGTGATCGCAGCCGTTTGTCCCCAGAATTACAGGGACTTATGTTGCATGCCGAAGAAAGGACTGCTAATTTCAATAGTATGACACTCACTATTGCAATCAGTTATGGTGGTATGTGGGATATGGCACAAGCTGCACAGCGAATTGCCAGCGATGTTTTAACAAATAAATTAGATCTTGATGCAATTAATACTGATGTATTTGGTCAATATGTCAGCCTCGGTGATTTACCTGCAGTTGATCTGCTGATTCGTACGGGTGGAGATTTCCGTCTTTCGAATTTCCTGTTGTGGCAGGCAGCCTATGCAGAGCTTTATTTCACTGAGACGCTATGGCCAGAATTTACCGTTGAAGAACTTGATGATGCACTTGCCGTATTTGGTGGGCGTGAACGTCGTTTTGGTAAAACATCAGAACAGATTCATCAGGAAAAACTTGAGAATTAATACATGTTTGAGCGGATTATAACCGCATTGGTGTTGGTAGCAGTTGTACTGAGCTGTATGTTTGCTACCGAATCACATTATCCAATGTTTGTATTGATGGTTCTTGCTGCTGGGGTGGCCGGCTATGAGTGGTTCAAACTCATGCCGCGAAAATTTAAACATGTCATCAAACCTGTTGCTTGGGGATATGGAGTGCTCACTGCGGCACTTTCAGCTTTGGCATTGTATTTTGCCGAAGTTGCCTTATTGTTATGGGTAGCTTCTATAATTACCTGGTTGCTCAGCATTTACTGGGTTAAAACCTATCCTGAATATGATGGCTGGTACAACGCCAGCCTGCACGGAATCGGCGTAGTTCTGATCTCTGCTGCGGTTACTGCAATTTTCTCTGTCTGGCAAAGTTCACCGTGGTGGCTGATGTACCTGTTTTTACTGGTATGGGGCGCAGATAGTGGTGCATATTTTGTGGGTCGTAAATTCGGCAAGAAAAAGTTGGCGCCGAATGTTAGTCCCAACAAATCGGTAGAAGGGTTGTATGGCGGTATCGTTACCTCAATGCTGATTGTAACGGCAGTCGCCTTGCTTTATCTGGATATGACCTGGCCAGAACTAATTTTATTCCTGATTTTATCTGTCGTTACAGTATTTAGTTCGGTACTGGGTGACCTGTTTGAATCCATGATCAAACGTCGTGCCGGTATTAAGGATTCAGGTCGAATTTTGCCAGGACATGGCGGAGTACTGGATCGTATTGATTCTTTGCTTGCTGCAGCTCCAATCTTTGCAGCAGGTATGGCTGTTTTAAAACTTATTGGTGTAGATTTATAAATGTCACAAGCAGTTTGTATACTGGGTGCTACAGGTTCCATTGGTCAAAGTACTTTAAAAATCTTGCAGCGACATCCTGAAGCATACTCGGTTTTTGCTGTGACCGCGCAAAGTCGTATCGAGGAGCTGGTTGAAATTTGCCGGCAATACTGTCCTAAAGTGGTGGTGGTGCCGGCTGAAAAAGTAGATGAACTTTCAAAACTACTTCAGCAACACCATTTATCTGATATTGAAATTCTGCAAGATGAAGCCGGTTTAATCGCTGTGGCTGAACACGCGGATGTTGATATCGTTATGGCGGCAATTGTCGGTGCTGCAGGCTTGTTGCCGACATTGGCTGCAGTGAAAGCGGGTAAACGCGTACTGCTGGCCAATAAAGAAGCCTTGGTGATGTCAGGTGACATCATGATGCAGGCAGCGCGCGATCATGGTGCCTTATTGCTTCCCGTTGACTCCGAACATAACGCGATTTTCCAATGTCTGCCACCGCATTATTTTGAGGCAGAGCGTCATGGCAAGCCCAAACTGGGTGTATCCCAGATTCTGCTGACCGCGTCGGGTGGGCCGTTTCTGAACCACAGCATACAGCAACTTGAAGAGGTCACACCTGCCCAAGCTTGCAAGCATCCTAACTGGTCCATGGGTCAAAAAATTTCAGTCGATTCTGCTACCTTGATGAATAAAGGCTTAGAATTGATCGAAGCCTGTCATTTGTTTGCAGTTCAAGAACAATTTGTTACAGTTGTTGTGCATCCACAGAGTATTATTCACTCCATGGTTCAATACGTTGATGGTTCGACTTTGGCACAAATGGGTAATCCGGATATGGGCACGCCTATTGCACATGCTTTGGCATGGCCTGAGCGTATTAGTACGCATGTGGCGCCACTGGATCTGTTTATGCATTCACAACTTAATTTTCAAGAACCGGATATGCTCCGTTTCCCTGCATTAAAATTGGCCCGTCAGGCCATGCAGAGTGGCGGAATTGCACCGACAATTTTAAATGCGGCCAATGAAATTGCAGTTGCTGCATTTTTAAATCAACAGATCAGATTTACCCAAATTCCTCAGGTAGTTGAGCACGTCCTAAATCAGATGGACAATCAACCCGCACATGATCTGGAGGCTATCTTGCAAGCAGATCAAATGGCGCGAGGTTTATCACAGCAATATGTTGTGAATAAAGGAAGTTAAGATATGAATGCCTTGTTTATGATTGCCGCTGCAATTCTCTTACTCGGTCCCTTAATTGCGATTCATGAGTTCGGTCACTATATTGTGGCGCGTAAACTGGGCGTTAAAGTATTGGTCTATTCCATTGGATTTGGGCCAACATTATTAAAATGGACCTCGAAAAAATCCGGAATTCAGTATCAATTGTCTGCCTTGCCTTTGGGTGGCTATGTCAAGATGCTGGATGAACGCGAAGGTAATGTCTCTGAAGAGGACTTACCCAAAGCCTTCAATCGTCAGCATCCGTGGAAACGAATCGCCATCGTGGCAGCGGGACCATTAATCAACCTGATTTTTGCAGTTCTTCTATTCTGGGTGTTATTTTTACCTGCACAAGAACAGCTCAATACCCGTGTAGGCAAAATTTTACCAAATACGCCTGCTGCAACCGTACAAATGCAGCCGGGCGACAAAATTGTAGCTGTGGATGGTACTCAGGTGGAAACCTGGGAAAAACTCAGTTATGCCTTGGTGGATCGTGTTGGTGAAACTGGTGTGGTTTCTATTCAGGCAGATCGCGCTGGTGAAAACAAATTGTTCCAGTTGCCGATTCAAAACTATTTAAAAGATCAAAGTCAATCGCCACTAGAAAGCCTGGGTTTCTTGCCTTATCGGCCAGAAATTCCGGCAGTGATCAGCAAACTGAGTGAAGATGGTGCAGCCATCCGTCAAGGTTTGAAAGAAGGCGACAAGATTCTGGCCATTGACGGCGTTCAGATGAAAGACTGGTTTGATGTGGTGCAGGTGGTACAGGCATCTCCAGAAAAATTACTCAAAATGGATGTACTACGCGAAAATCAGGTGGTTCAGCTGGAAGTCATGCCACAAGGTAAACGTGACAATATGGGCAATGTGACTGGTATGCTGGGCGTACAAAGCGATCCGGGTAAACTGAACATTCCTGCAGAATATAAACAGACCATTCATTACTCGCCAGGCGAAGCACTGGTAATGGCATTTGATAAAACAGCACATTTATCTTCGATGATTCTGAACTCGATTGTCAAAATGGTACGCGGTCTGATTGGTCTGGATAATTTATCAGGTCCAATTACCATTGCCAAAGTGGCAGGACAAAGCGCAGAAATGGGCTGGGAAACTTTTATTTCCTTTATGGCGCTAATGAGTGTAAGTTTAGGAATATTAAATCTACTACCCATTCCAATGCTTGATGGCGGACATCTGGTTTACTATTTTGTTGAATTAATTCGTGGTAAACCTGTTTCCGAACAAATACAATTGGTTGGACTAAAAATTGGTATGGTACTGCTCGGCAGTATGATGCTTCTGGCATTATTTAATGATTTTATGCGTTTATAACAACGTAAATGGAATAAATTAACAGCGGAAAAGACTGGCATGCAGCACACACATTTATTTATGCCTCTGGCACTCGTTAGTGCAATGGCAGTAGCACAACAAGTATATGCAGCAGATGAATTCATTGTACAAGATATAAAATTTGATGGATTAGTACGTTTAACTCCTGACAATGTGTATGGCCTAGTGCCAATTAACAGTGGTGATCGGGTCAATGATCCAATCATTGCCAATGCAATTCGTAGCATGTATGCATCAGGCCTGTTTGATGACATTAAAGCCGTTCAGCAGGGCAATACCTTGGTTTTCCAAGTGGTTGAACGCCCGGTTATTTCGAAAATCGAATTGAAAGGCAATAAGCTGATTCCTAAGGAAGCGCTTGAAGAAGGCCTGAAAAAAATGGGTCTGGCTGAAGGCGAAGTGCTGAAAAAATCAGCGCTGCAAACTATTGAAACTGAACTTGAACAGCAATACATGCAGCAAGGTCGTTATGATGCCGATATTACGGTCACCACGACGCCTCGACCAAATAACCGTGTTGAATTGCTGATTGATTTTATTGAAGGTAAAGCGGCTAAAGTTTTCGATATCAATATTATCGGGAATACCGTATTTAAAGAGTCTGATATCAAGCAGGCCTTTGCCGTAAAAGAAAGTGGCTGGAGTTCGGTCATTTCGCGTAATGACCGTTATGCACGTGAAAAGATGGCGGCGAGCCTAGAAGCTTTGCGTGCCATGTATCTGAATCGCGGTTATATCAATTTTAATATTACCAATTCCAGCCTGAACTTGAGTGAAGATAAAAAGAATGTTTTCATCGAAGTTTCTGTGGATGAAGGCGAACAATTTAAATTTGGTCAAACCAAATATTTAGGTGATGCACTTTATAAGACTGAAGAATTACAGGCTTTACAAATTTTCAAAGAAGGCGAAATTTATTCGCAGGAAAAAGTCAACGCGGTTAAGCAGTTATTGCAGCGTAAGTATGGTAATGCAGGTTATTACTATGCAGAAGTCAATATTGTTCCTCAAATTAACAACGAAACCAAACTGGTTGATCTAAATTATTATATTAATCCGGGTCAGCAAGTCACGGTACGACGTATTAATTTCACTGGTAATACGAAAACTGCAGATGAAGTACTACGTCGTGAAATGCGCCAAATGGAAGGTGCACTTGCCAGTAATGAAAAAATTGACCTGTCTAAGGTCCGTCTGGAACGTACTGGTTTCTTTAAAACTGTCGATATCAAACCTGCACGTATTCCAGGTGCACCAGATCAGGTGGACTTGAATGTTGCCGTTGAAGAGCAGCATTCAGGGACCAGTACTCTTGCAGTTGGCTTCTCGCAAAGCGGTGGTGTAACTTTCCAGGCTGGTTTAAGCCAGACCAACTTCCTGGGCACTGGTAATAGCGTCTCAATCGATTTGTCGCGTTCTGAAACTCAAGATTATTATAACTTGAGCGTGATGGACCCGTACTTCACCATTGATGGTGTGCGTCGCGGCTATAACATGTATTACCGTAAAACCAAGCTTGATGATGATTATAACGTCAACAACTATGTGACAGACAGTTTTGGTGGTGGGATTAACTTTGGTTATCCAATTGATGAAAACCAGAGTGTCAGCTTGGGTCTGAATGTTGATCAGACTGAAGTAACAACTGGTTCTGGAGTATCTACTTATGTTCGTGATTATTTATTAGCGAATGGTGGTAAAGAGACAGGGCGAATAGATACTTATTGCCCACCAGAGTTCTGGAATGCGACAACAAGAGAGTGTAGTCAGCCTGCTCAATTCTTTGATGAATTTAAAGGTGATTTTTTAACATATAATCTGAATTTGGGTTGGTCGTATAATACTTTAAACCGTCCTATGTTCCCGACAACGGGTATGTCACATCGTGTGAATGCGGAAATTGCATTACCAGGTAGTGATGTCGAGTATCAGAAAGTCACTTATGATGCTCAAGCCTTTTTCCCATTAGGCAAAGATTTTGTCCTGCGTGGTTATGGTAAGTTGGGTTATGGTAATGACCTGCCATTTTACAAGAATTTCTATGCTGGTGGTTTCGGTTCAGTTCGTGGCTATGAAAATAGTACATTAGGTCCGAAATATGATGGTGTATTTTTTAGTGAAAGAGGTGAGCCTGACCCTTCACCTGAAGAGGTTGGTGGTAATGCTTTAGTGCAATTTGGTACTGAACTGGTACTTCCGGTGCCATTTAAAGGGGATTGGGCACGTCAGGTACGTCCAGTGATTTTTGCTGAAGGCGCACAAGTATTTGATACTAATTGTGATATACCAGCTTCAGGTAGCGATATTATTGTAGGTAGTACTACATATAATGCGCGCCAATACTGTAAAGATAACTTCGGTTTTGATGCAGATAATATGCGTTATAGCGTGGGTGCTGGTTTCACCTGGATCACCATGATTGGGCCATTGTCTCTCAGCTATGCTTATCCGTTGAATAAAAAAGACGGTGATGATACTAAAAACATCCAGTTCGAAATTGGACGTACTTTCTAAAATCGTTTTGACCTAGAAACTAAATTTTGCTCATAAAGCCTTCAGGTTTTGTGAGCAAATTTTTTTGAATGAGTAAGAATATGAAAAAAATGATTATGGCAATGAGCCTGGCTTTGGCAAGTGTTGCACCTTTAACTCAAGCGGCCAGTATGGGGGTAATTGACTTGGAGCGTGTGGTTGAAGGTAGTACTTATCTGAAACAACAAAACACGGCATTTCAGCAAAAAATTCAGCCACAAACCACCAAGATTGAGCAACTCAGCAAAGAGCTGGAAGCTTTGCAGCAACGTGCTCAATCCAATACTAAGCTCAGTGAGACTGAAAAACAGAAAATGTCTGCGCAATATCAGGCTAAGCTGCAAGAATTGAATCAGTTACAACAATCTGTACAGACTAATGTTCAAAGCTCGATTCAGCAGATCCGAATTGTATTTGATGGACGTGTAAAGCAAATTGCTGAACAATTGCGTAGAGAAAACAACCTCGATGTGGTTTTAAATAAAAATTCAGCACTTGCTTATGATGCTAAATATGATTTAACTGATAAAATGATTCAAAAGGTTAATGCAATTAAATAATCAATGAATCATCAACAGCTTCAGTTAGCTGATCTCGCTCGCCTGGTTCAGGGCGAGTGCATAGGTCAGACAGATTTGCGTTTGAGCGCTTTGGCCAGTCTTGAGCAAGCGACCTCACAAGATCTTGCATTTGTGAATGCCGATAAATATGTAGAGCAGGCCAATCAAAGTCAGGCAGGTGCTTTAATTGTCACGGCTGAACTAAAACAACAGATAACTTCACATCAAAACTTTATTGTTGTGGCAAATCCCTATCTGGCTTTCGCGATTCTGACGCATGTATTTGAGAAAAAACATCGCCAGCGTGGTATTGAAAGTACTGCTCAAATTCACCCGTCAGCAGTGATTGCGGACGATGCTTATATTGGTCATTATGTGGTGATTGGTGAGCATTGTGTCGTGGGTGCGAATACGATTGTTCAGGCGCATGTGCAGATCGATGATGATGTCGAAATCGGTCAGGACTGTTTTATTGACTCACATGTGACCCTCACCGGCGCAGCGAAAATTGGTAATCGGGTGCGTATTCATGCCAATACCGTGATTGGCAGCGAAGGGTTTGGTTTTGCACCTTATCAGGGTAAATGGCACCGTATTGCGCAATTAGGTTCTGTACGCATTGAGGATGATGTGCGTATTGGGTCAAATTGTAGCGTAGACCGTGGTGCACTGGATGATACGATTTTGCAACAGGGTGTTATCATTGATAATCTTGTGCAAATCGCGCATAACGTTAAAATTGGTGCACATACCGCCATTGCTGCAAAAACTGCCGTTGCAGGAAGTGTTTCAATTGGCAAAAACTGTATCATTGGTGGTGCCTCTGCGATTTCTGGACACTTGAATATTGCCGATAATGTGACGTTGACGGGAATGTCAATGGTGACAAATAATATTTCTGAAGCTGGAAAATATTCATCCGGGATTGGTCTGTTTGAAAACCAGAAATGGAAACGTACCGTGGTTCGCCTCAGACAATTAGCAGATGTGCCATTGACCCAGGTGATCAAACGACTAGATCATATGCAATCTCAGATTGAGTCCATTGAATCAACATTTAAGTTGCGTAAATAATTATGATGACAGAGTCGAATTTGCCTACATTCACGAAGCCTGAATTGCCAATGAATATTCAAAAGATTCGTGAATATTTGCCCCATCGCTATCCATTTTTATTGGTTGATCGCGTCGTCGAAATTACCGATAATGGCATTGTTGGTTATAAAAACGTCTCAATTAATGAAGAGTTTTTACAAGGCCATTTTCCGAATTATCCAATTATGCCAGGTGTACTGATTGTTGAAGCGCTGGCACAAATCTCTGGAATTCTGGGTTTTGTGATGAATAACGAAGTGCCAAGTGAAGGTTCTTTGTTCCTGTTTGCCGGTGCGGAAAAAGTTAGATTTAAGAAACAGGTGGTTGCTGGTGACCAATTGGTTTTAAAATCTGAATTAGTGATGCAAAAGCGGGGCATTTACAAATATAATTGTATTGCCACTGTAGATGGCGTCGTCGCAACAACCGCGGAAATTATGGTTTCGCATCAAAAAGTCGAGCAGGCATGAGCAATAATCCCCTTATTCATCCAACTGCCATTATTGACCCGTCAGCAGTCATTGCTGCTGATGTAGAAATTGGCCCATATTGTATTATCGGGCCAAATGTCACTATTGGTGCGGGTAGCAAACTTCATTCACACGTGGTGGTGGGTGGCTATACGCGTATAGGTGAATATAATGAAATTTTCCAGTTCGCCAGTGTAGGCGAGGTGTGTCAGGATCTTAAGTATGCTGGTGAAGAAACCTGGCTTGAGATTGGCGATCACAACAAGATTCGTGAGCATTGCAGTCTGCATCGTGGTACGGTTCAGGATCAGAGCCTGACCAAGATCGGTAGTCATAACCTGCTCATGGTCAATACGCATATTGCACATGACTGTATGGTCGGAGATTATAATATCTTTGCCAATAATGTCGGTGTGGCTGGACATGTCCATGTCGGGGACTACGTCGTCATTGGCGGAAACTCGGGCATTCATCAGTTCTGTAAGATTGATTCTTATAGCATGATTGGTGGTGCATCACTGATTTTGAAAGATGTACCGGCCTATGTAATGGTTTCAGGTAATCCTGCGCATGCATTTGCTATGAACATTGAAGGTATGCGTCGTAAAGGCTGGTCAAAGAGCGTAATCAGCGGTTTACGTGATGCCTTTAAACTGATTTATAAATCAGGTTTAACGACTCAGGAAGCAATCGAGCAGATCCGTACAGGAATTTTGCCTGAAGTGGCTGAGGTACAGCGTTTAATCGATTCTCTTGAACAGTCGAAACGTGGTATTGTGCGCTAAAAGTTTAATATAATAAAAAAGACACCTGAAGGTGTCTTTTTTATTTTGGGAATTTCTATTTTACTTAAGAAATTTAATTTCCTCAGCTTTCGGATAATTCTTCAATAGCTTTGTTTTGTATTGCGAAGCAAGCGTAGCATTCTTTTCAACATCTTTGCTGATGTTATAAAGCTGATACAGGGCAGTGGAGGCTTTCGCAGAATTTGGATAGCGGTCAACGACAATCAGATAATTGCGTTTCGCTTCATCAAATTTTGGTGGGTCAATCGCCAGATTGAATTCCGCTAACCAGAAATAAGCATTGCTGATATAAACGCTATTCGGATTGTTTTTAATAAAGTTTTGCATCGGTGCAATGGCTTTGGCTGCACCGCCATTTTTATAAGCATCTAAAGCCACGGTATAAGCTGCTTTTTCAAGATCAGCAGGTTGCTGTCCGCTGCTTGCTGTATTGACCTTATTTGTGTTTAGGCTGGGTGCAGTATCCTGTGGGTTTTCCTCCGTTGGATTGTCCTCAGCAGGTTCAATTTTTTGTTGCAATAGTTCAAGGCGCTGATCAAGATCGGCATAACGATTGGTCAGTTCATTTTTGAGCCGTTCAATCTCATTTTCCTGTTCTTCCATTTTACCGCGCAAAATCCGCAGGTCATTCTCGAGCTGCTGGTTCTTTTGCATGATTTGCCAGCTGGTATTGGTTTGAACGGCTGGAGTTGCACCAGCCGCAATTGCCGCTGGAGTATTCACTGCGGTCTGATTCGTAGCTTGGCTCAAGCCGCGCGATTCAATCGGAATATTGGCAAATAGAGGCATGGTAAAGAGTGCTGTCACTGCACACAATACGGTCTTTTTAAACATCATAAAATTTCCATAATTCTTTGTGAGATGCGGATCCGCTGCTCATCTTTTCAAAGTAGATCATTCATATACATTGCACACATTAAAAACGGCATTTTTAGAAAATGCAACAAGGTTTTACAAAGATCATGTGAATCTGAGTGTTGATGGATTGATTGTGAAGATCCCCTAAAAATCAGCAGAAATATCAATATTGTTTTTAAAATAATCAAACGGATAGCTTGAGGGATTATTTTGCGGAACAAAGCTTGCAACTTGATTAAAAATCTCTATACTCTGTTTTTGTAATGGTAGCCCTGCTGGTTACTTCGCAATTGTACTCTATGAACCCCGCCAGGACCGGAAGGTAGCAACGGTAATAGAACTATGATGTGCCGGAGCTTTGCTGGTAGGGTTGCCACCATATGCTTCTTATTATAATAACAATGCAAATTCGCATTTTTCTATTCTCAAATATCATTCCTTTTTCAATGTCGTCAAACAGCATTATCTTATTGTTTTAATGATTAAATCATCATTATCTTTTGCCGTGCTTTATTTTATTTTGCAGCTAATATTGAATTAAATATCCAATATGCTTATACATGCATTAAGACTTTCAAAGAATATAAGACTTAGTCTTCTGCTTTACGGTTAATCGCCTTAATAATCGCATCCATTTCAAAACCACGATACATTAAAAAACGGATCTGTTTGGCTTTGAGCTTAGGGTCTTTAGTGACTTCAATTCCATATTTTTTGACTTTTAGCTCGTAGGCCTGTTGTACCCAGTCAGTTTCTTTAAGTTCCTCCGAAATAAGCGCGGCATCAATCTTTTTGCTCTTGAGTTTCATTTTAATTTGATTGGGGCCTTTGCCTTTACGCTTTTGACTCGACAACATGGTTTCCGCTACGCGCTGATCACTTTGATAGTTCTCACGGGATAGCTCTTCCACTAGGTTAATAACCTCATCACGATGCTCTGCATAGAGGGCTAATTTCTCGATCAGTTCGGCTTTGGAATATTCCTTGCGCGTCAGTACGGCAAAGGCATAAGAACGTAAGCGTGAGCCTATCAGTCCCGGTTTCTTCTCATCCTGAGTTGGGGTAGAGGAAAACAAACGTTCTTCAGGATCAAATTCAGGAGCGTCTTGGATCGCACTTTTTGCAGGTTGAGCTTGATCTTCAGTATCACCAAATTGCTGTTTTAAAGTTTCATAATCGAGCAGTTTGCTGAATTTCGCGTCTGACATGATTCTCTCGGATTTTAGATTCCCTATATAATAACAAAACGCCCCGGAGGGCGCTGTGTATTGACGTTTAAAGATGATGCACCTAATAAGATCACGCATCTAAAAAGTCAGGTTCTTCCTTGCTATCGTCTTCTTCAACAACCACTGCTTTAGTCAGAAGCTGGTCACGAATCAGTTTTTCAATCGTCTGAGCCATTTCTTTATGCTCTTCCAGATAACGGATGGTGTTGTTCTTACCCTGGCCAATTTTGTCGCCTTGATAAGAATACCACGCACCAGCTTTCTGCACGATTTCTTGCTGTACAGCAAGGTCGATCAATTCACCTAGATGGTTAACACCTTTGCCATAAAGAATCTGGAATAATGCTTCTTTAAACGGAGGCGCCATTTTGTTTTTCACGACTTTGACTTTGGTTTCAGAACCAACAATCTCGTCACCTTCTTTCACTTGGCCAATACGACGGATGTCCAAGCGAACAGAGGCATAGAATTTCAGTGCATTACCACCGGTTGTGGTTTCCGGGCTACCAAACATGACGCCAATCTTCATACGAATCTGGTTAATGAAGATCACCATACAGTTTGAGCGTTTGGCATTACCAGTAATTTTACGCAGTGCCTGGCTCATCAAACGGGCTTGCAGACCCATATGCGAGTCACCCATTTCGCCTTCAATTTCGGCACGTGGTGTCAATGCAGCAACAGAGTCGACAACGATCATGTCGATCGCACCAGAGCGTACCAGCATGTCTGCGATTTCAAGTGCCTGTTCACCATGGTCCGGTTGCGATACCAGTAGATTGTCGATATCTACACCCAGCTTGCGTGCATATTGAGGGTCAAGCGCGTGTTCGGCATCGATGAATGCACATGTACCGCCTGCTTTTTGACACTCTGCAATTGCTTGCAATGTCATTGTGGTTTTACCTGAAGATTCAGGACCATAGATCTCGACGATACGACCTTTAGGTAAACCACCAATACCGAGTGCGATATCCAGCGTTAAAGAACCTGTAGACACGGCTTCAACTGCCTGAACGGTATTGTCACCAAGACGCATAACTGTATTTTTACCAAACTGTTTTTCAATCTGGCTTAAGGCAGCGTTGAGCGCCTTGTTTTTATTCTCATCCATCTTACAACCTCAATACGATGTCACTAAGTTAGTACTCAAGTGGATGTCTTAAATTAGAGCTTTGTTCCACAGGTGTATAGTGACAGAATTTTCCCTAGTGTTCTATAAAAGTCAGCGCATGTACGACATATTCTGACGCTTAAATTTAATCGTCATGATAGGACCATGACTGATCGAAATTCTGACTATTTTCATTTTTAAATCTACTGATGTCACGACGATCTTTCTTGCTTGGACGATGGTCGGGACGAGCTAGATTATGCAACTTTCTTTGTGACGTAATCAATTCCCGGCGCGCAATACTGACTTCGGTCTCTTCATACAGTTTTTGTGCCACGGGTGCAGGTCCACGAACATCAGAAAGTTCCTTAACCAGCACGGTTTTTTTGTCGATGCCTTGCTGAATCGTCAGTTCCATACCAACACGGACTTCGCGCGATACCTTGACACGTTCACCATTGTGATGGACTTTGCCACCTTCAATCGCATGTTTGGCAATCGAGCGGGTTTTAAAAAACCGTGCTGCCCACAGCCATTTGTCTATACGCATGCCTACCGCATCTTCGGGTAAAGACGATTTACGCATATTTTTTTTCTACCTCAGCCTGATTTAAATGAGTGATTAAATCTGTTAATTGGTGCAGCATCGGGTAATTACAAGTCTGACGTGCTAGTTTGGCTGAAGAGGGCTGCTGGATGCTGAACAGGTTCTGAATGCCATAGGCTTGAGCCCCATTCAGGACTTTTTCAGTATCATCAATAAAATAAGCATGTGCAGGATCAAATGGATGCAGTTCATTCAGGCCTTGCCAGAACTCGATAAATTCTTTGGCATGTCCGATCGTTTCTGAGCTGACGATGACATCGAAATAATCTCTTAAATTCAAATGATCCAGTTTAAATGCTAGACCCGCACAGTCAGCATTGGTGGCCAGCCAGATTGGATAGCCATTATTTTTAAGATAATCGAGCAATTCGAGACAATGAGGGCGTAAGGCCACTTTATCTTTATGTTCAATTTGCATCGCCAGAACATCGACTTCGACTTTAGCCGTCCAGAAGCGTGAAGAGTACCAGTTTAAGGTATGATTATGTTCCTGATAGAATGCATAGAGTGTCGTCTGGCTGTGTTCCAGGCTACAGCCATGTGTGGCAGCATAACGCACAGGCAATAACTCGTTCCAGATGAAATCATCGTAGGCAAGATCAAGTAAAGTGCCATCCATATCGAAAATTATGGTAGGTTTTTCAGAGCATTTTGACATATTTAGGTTTTCTATGTTTAAAGCAACAGCAGCACCACAAGATCCAATGATTTTGCAGTTTGTGCCCATTTTGACACAAGCCTGTGAAATTTTGCGAGAAGAATATCAGCGTTATTGTTCTGGTGCAGCTTTTGATGTCATCAAAAAAAATGATAATTCTCCGGTGACTCAGGCAGATTTTCGGGTTAATACTTATCTGACCCAAGCTTTGGCAGAGATTTCCAGCTTGCCTTTACTGTCTGAAGAAGGACAGGAACATGAACGCCGCTCATGGTCAGAATTCTGGTTACTGGATCCATTAGATGGCACTAAAGAGTTTTTGCACCAGCGCCCCGAATTTACCATTAATTTGAGTCTGGTCAGAGGCAGTTTGACCACTTTTGCCATATTGGCGGTTCCAGAGCAGCAACTGATTTATTTCTGTCCTGAGCAGGGCTTGCCTTATAAATATGATATTCAAACTAGAACATGGTTTGCTTATGCAATGTCTTCGACATCTAAAATGATTGCTGTGGGACTGAGCCAAAGTAGCCAGCAGAAACCAAAATATCTGGAGTATTTGCAAAGTTTGGCCAAGCTCACGCAATACACTGAATTTAAAGCGGGCAGTGCCTATAAATTTTGCATGATGCTAGAAGATCAGGTGGATATCTATCCACGGTTTCATCCGACCTCGGAATGGGATACCAGCGCTGGTCAATGTATGCTCGAACGGATTGGTGGTGGTCTGGTCGATTTAGAAGGTCGTCCATTTATTTATAATCATCGGGATACCTTGCTGAATGGCGGATTCATTGCTTATAAGAATAATGATATGAAAATTATTGCATTGCAGGCAGTGTCTGACATGCAGGCCGAGCATTGAGCAAAATTCTGAGCGTGTTATAGTGGTGCTTAACCTATTACCAATCCAGAGTTGGCTGTAACGTGTCCCTGAAACTGCTTCCACCGAGTATGTTGAGTGCAATTGATTTATTGCCCGATGTACAAACGCCTGTCACCTTATTCACACGGCATTCGATTCGTGAGGAGGTTCCGGGTCAAGGTTTGGCAGGCTATGATCTGCAACTGACCAATCAGGGACGGGATCTGGCGCAAGAGTGGGGTGCTTATCTGGCTGATCAAACTGATCGTGTGATTCATCACTGTATTTCAAGTCCGATTCAGCGTTGTATTGATACCGCTGCATTGATGATTGAGGGGGCAGATGCGGTTACCCCTGAGCAGAATACCCATCGTATTGAAATTATTGAACAGGGACTTCTAGTGGAGCCTGGCAGCTTTGTGCTGGATATTCAAAAAGCAGGGCCTTATTTTGCCAAGCAAGGTGCGCTCGGTTTTATTAACAGTTTTGTCAATAATGCCTTGCCGGGGATGAAACAGCCGATTCATGGCGTAGTGGATGTACTAGAACTGATTTACAACACCCATCCACAAAATAAATATGGGCTAAGTTTGGCCGTTAGCCACGACACTATTCTCGCAGCCATGATTGCGGTGATGTCAGGGCGTCAGGATGTCAGTCGGGAAGACTGGCCGAAAATGATGGAAGGTCTGTTTGTCTGGTTTGAGGGTGATGTATTCTTGGAATCTAAGCTGAAATGGATCTGGCGCGGTCAGGTACATGAACTGGATATTGCTGATTTTAAACGTTCCCAACTTTCTTAAATGAAAATATTCTTTCAAAACTCAATTGTTCGCAGCAGTTGAGTTTTTTTATTGGGGAGTTAAAAATTATAAAAAGGATGTGGCCTTTCATATTGATCATTCAATAAAAGTCAGGCTAAAACGATAAAAATAAATTCTAAACTGCTTCTTTTACATTTATAGGGTGAAAATTCAATAATGTAAGTATAAAAATTATCTATGCTTAATAAATATAGAAATATTCATCTTGAGGAAAAACTATGAAAATTATCACAATTTTTAGCCTGATCGCGATTCTGGGTTTAACCGCATGTCAAAAGCGGGACACTGACAATACGAAACAGGATAAAACCACTTCGCCATCTTCTATGGATAAAGATCAATAATCTAAAAAGGGGGGCGAATCAGTTTTTTATCTCATCGTATCGGCTAGATGAGGGGCATCTAAACGGATTGTTTTTCTGATTTCTTGAAATTTCAGGCACAAAAAAAGCCCTAAAAAGGGCTTTTTTCATTTGCGATTAGTTAGAAGCTAGTGCTTTAACTTGCGCGTTCAAGCGGCTCTTATGACGAGCTGCTTTGTTTTTATGGATGATGCCTTTGTCAGCCATACGGTCGATTACTGGAACAAGCGATTTGTACGCTTCAGTAGCAACTGCATAGTCATTAGTGCTGATAGCAGCTAATGTACGTTTAAGATAGGTACGAACCATAGAACGCAAGCTTGCGTTGTGTTTGCGTGCTTTAACGTTTTGACGAGCACGTTTTTTAGCTTGAGCAGAGTTTGCCACTCGTGCACTCCTTGAAATAGATTGGTCTGGGCGGGCTGAAACTCAACTGAAAACCAACATCAGAGGAATTATCACCAGCCCGTAAACAAGTGCCATATTTTGATTAAACTAAGCACCGAAGTCAAGTCTTGACATGCTTTGACAACATTTTAGATGCAGAAAAATTCTAAAGAAAACGTTAGATTAGTATTCCACCTAGGAGATCGTATAAAAAATGACTAAATCACTGACTCATCCCATCGTGATAGGTGCCACCGGCTTGGTGGGAAAACAACTGATAAAACGTTTGCAAGATGAGCCGACTTGCCAGCAGATTACTGCAGTGGTCAGAAAACATCAAAATGATCTGGATGCTTTGGATAAAGTTCAACAACTGGTACTGGAAGATTTCCTGATGTTGAATGATCAGGATGTCAGCAAGCATAGCCATGGTTTTAGCTGCCTGGGCAGCACCATGAAAAAGGCCGGATCCAAACAGGCATTTTATAGTATTGACTATACCATAAATGCTCACTTTGCAGAGCTGTTACAACAAACTTCAGCGCATTACCTGTTGCTGAGTGCAATGGGTGCCGATCCACAATCTCATTTTTACTATAATCGGGTCAAAGGTGAGCTGGAAGAATATGTACAAACATTGACTCTGGACAGAATCAGCCTGATTCGACCTTCATTGCTCATTGGTGAACGTCCAGAGCAGCGTTTTTTGGAAGATATCGCGCAGCAGGTTTACCACAAAGTATCGCGTTTTATTCCGGATAGTTTTGCGTATAAGCCAGTGACAGCCGAGCAGGTGGCTCATACTATGGTCGAGGCCGCGCTAACTCAGACGGTAAAATTTGAAATTTATGATAATTTACGCATACAAAAAATGAAATGAGGGGAAAACACCGTGTCTACAGCAGCATTTGTTACCTGTGACTTGTTAGATGATCATCCAGAATTAGAGCTTCAGGTGGTGACACCTTGCCTGGACGGTAAATTTTTTAAGAGTTATGGGGCGCGCAAAACCTTTGGCGGTCAGATTGTGACAGTAAAATGTTTTGAAGATAACTCGCGGGTGAAAGAGTTGTTGGCCACAGATGGAACAGGCAAGGTCCTGGTCGTAGATGGCGGTGCATCCATGCGCTGTGCCTTGATGGGTGACCTGATTGCAGAATCAGCGGTAAAAAATCACTGGAATGGCGTGATTATTTACGGTTGCGTTCGTGATGTCGATGCAATTGCTGAACTTGATCTTGGTGTGCATGCATTGGGGGCTATTCCACAGAAGAGCAATCGCAAGGGTGTAGGTGAAGTTGATATTTCTCTCTGTTTTAGTGGTGTCACGTTTAATGCAGGCGAGTATGTCTATGCAGACAATAATGGTATTGTGGTGTCTAAAACAGCATTAGTGGCTTAATCGGCCGGAATCTGCATTTCTGCATGAAAGAATAACAACAAAACTGATCTATACCCGAAAAGACAGAATGCTTACATTCTGTCTTTCAGTTTAATAAAACAAAAAACAGGAAAATAGTATGTTGGGTCATCAAATTAAAGTTGTACAAGCTTTGGCCTCTTCAATCGCTGAAGGTGGACGTGGGATGGTGGGTACACCGTTTCCAAATCAGCCTGAAAAAGCCTTGAAGCTCTATGAATACGAGGGTTCACCATTTTGTCGTCGGGTGCGTGAAGTCATGACCTTGCTAAATCTGGATTATGAAGTTTATCCATGTCCACGAGGGGGTACTCATTTCCGTCCTGAGGTGCAGCAATTGGGTGGAAAACTGCAATTTCCTTTTTTAGTTGATGAAAATACCGGTGATCGATTCTATGAGTCTCAGGATATTATCGATCATCTGTTCAAGCATTATGGCAAAACCGGCAAAACTCCCAAGAAATATGCTCACTATCCTAAAATTCCAGTGGCTGCAATTGCGGGAACCGTCCTCAATGGTTTACGCGGCGGAATGGTGAATCCCAAGATTAAGGATCGGCCAACACCTGAACTGTTATTAGAATTATGGGGCTTTGAGGCCAGTCCTTATACCCGAATTGTACGCGCCGTTTTGAGTGAACTGGAAGTGCCGTTTGTTTTTCATAATGTCGCTAAAGAGCGCTGGCAAGATTATGGACCGGCCAAATTGCGTTTAAAACCGGGAAAATATGAACCACTACCAGGCGGTAAGCGTGAACATTTGTTTGAAATGATGGGAAATAATATTCAGCTTCCCTATCTGGTCGATCCAAATACAGATACCAAAATGTTTGAATCGGCTGAGATTGTGAAATATTTAAAACAGCAATACGGTACTGCTTAAAGTAGACAGCTCGTATAACTTCAAAAGATTTTCTATCTTGAACTGCCATCTGCTAAACAGATGGCATTTTTTATGTCTATGATATGGAAAACGGGCGTAAGCGTTTCTCGCTGCTTAAAACTTCAGATAATAAAAAATAAATAAATCATGATTTTTAGTGTGATTTTGTTTATATTTTAATCTTAAAGGGGATATATAAAAATAAATATAAGGGGCGTGCTTATGACAGCATCGGAGGCAGTCTTGCCAGTACCAGTATTAATCGTTGAAGATGAATATGTCATCCAGCGCCGTTTAAAAATCATATTAAGCAATCTAGGTTATAACGAAGACGTTCTGCTATTTGCCAACACGGTTAAAGAAGCATATTCCATAGTTCATCAACAGCCGATTGCACTGGCCTTAGTAGATTTGGGGTTACCAGATGGGAATGGGATTTCAATTATTGAAAAAATCCGCGAACAGGACGCACAAGCGTTGATTCTGGTAGTGTCTGCCTGGAGTACCCAGGATAGTCTGTTTAGCGCAATTCAGGCCGGCGCAACCGGTTATGTGCTCAAAGAGCGGGATGATGTTGAAGTCGCTTTGGCTATTCGCAGTATTTTGCGTGGCGGTGCACCGATTGATCCCTTTGTTGCCCGTGAAATTTTAAAACAGATTTCTATTCCTGCCATTTCATTAACAGTAGAGCAGAACAGGCCAGCTGCGGATCAGGAAACGCTCACACAGCGGGAGCAGGAAATCCTGTCCTTGGTTGCGCAAGGTCTGAGTAATCGTGAAATTGCCGAGCAGCTCTGTGTATCACGCTATACCGTCGAAAGTCATATCAAGCATATTTACCGCAAACTCTCGGTCAGTAAACGTACCAAGGCGGTCAGTACCGCACGGCATCTGGGAATTCTGTAATGTCATCTGCCTGTTCCAGAAGCAGCAAACGGCAGCGACTGAAATGGATCGGTGTTTTTGTCCTGTGCAGCTGGCTTTGCTTGTTCTGTAGTATCAGTCAGGCACAAAACCATTTTCAGATTAATGATCTTTGTCAGGTGAAGATCGAATATATTCAGAAGGTTCAGGCTCAGGGTCCTACCGAGATGCCGACATCAGGCTGGCAAAGCGTACGTTTGCCGGATAACTGGCAGAATAACTGGAAGAATTATCATGGGGGTGCCTGGTACAAGATTGTCTGGCGCTGGTCATGCCAAGACAACATCCGCCTTGCAGAACCAGTTGCCTTTTCTATTGATTATATTAATTCGGCAGGTGCCGTATTCCTGAATGGTGACTTGCTTTGGTCTGACCGGAACTTGCAAGAACCCTTGTCAAAAAGCTGGAATATGCCGCGTTACTGGGTTTTCCCGATTAGCGGTTTGCGTAAAGACAGTAATGAAATCCTGATTTACGTAAATGGCTACAGTTTCCAAAGCGCGGGCCTGGGCAATATTCAATTTAATAATGTACTGGTGAATAGCCAGCAGTATCTAGGCAAAATCTGGGATCGCCGTACTGTATTTCAGATCAATATGATTTTCTCGGCCACGATTGGGCTGATCTGTTTCATTATCTGGTTATTCCGGCGTTCAGAAACCACTTTTGGCTGGTTGGCACTCAGTTCACTGTTATGGATTTTGTTTATTTCCAATGTGCTCACGACAGAAAACTTTCCATTTCGCTCCACGATTTCGGCAAGTAAAGCTAACATGCTTTTTTTTGTTGCCTATATCCATTGCTTCTGTCTGTATCTGATCCGCTTTGTAAAACAGAAATTTAAGCAGTTGGAGCGAGGATTTACTCTGGTCAGCGTTCTGTCCAGCCTACTGGTGATGATCAGTCCCTTGGATTATTTGGAGCAGGTACTGGGTGGAGTGTTTATCATCTATGTATTGCTCTTTGTCAGTTGTACTGTGTATATCAGCTATCAGGCCATCAAAACCCGAAATGGAGAATATCTCTTCCTGACGTTATGTCTTTGGGGGATTTTGCTGTGTGTAGTTATCGACCTGATCATGTTGAACCAAACCAAGGTCAATGAATTTTCACCTTTATCTCCCTATACCTCACCGATTATTACCTTGTTTGTGGTGCTCATTATGGGTACACGCTTGAATCGTAATGTCAGGAAAATCGAAAAATTTAATAGCCAGTTAGAACGTAAAGTCCAGCAGGTCAGTGCCGACCTGAATAAAAGCCTGAGCGATAAACATCAATTGGAGCTGACCAATGTTCGTCTGCAAGAGCGGATTAATCTGTCACATGAACTGCATGACGGGTTGGGAGGGTCTATTGTCCGTTCCATGATTCTGGTGGATCAAAGTAGCGAAACAGTTTCTAAACAGCAGTTTCTTTCCATGCTGAAACTGCTCAGAGATGATCTCAGACAAATCATTGACAGTGGTTCATCTATTGAAAATAAAGTCCCACAAACGCCGGTACTCTGGATCGCACCGGTACGTTATCGTTTTACCCAGCTGATGGAAGAAATGGGGATTGTAGTTGAATGGTCATTTCCAAAAGTCTGGCAGCGTGAACCGACGGCATTACAGTGTTTGACCTTGATCCGAGTAGTCGAAGAAAGTCTGACCAATATCATTAAGCATAGTCAGGCCAGTCAGGTAAAAGTCAGTCTGGAATATTCCCAGCCACATCAGCTTACTTTAAGCATTCAGGATAATGGCATCGGTTTCGATGCTGACATGGTGCAAAAAAATGGTCTGAGTATTGGAATGCGCAGCATGAAAATGCGGGTTGAGCGCATGGGAGGATTGTTCCAGATTGAATCTGAACAAGGAGATACGCTGATTCGTGTTGTATTAGAGCTGTATCAGCCTTAATTAGTTAGAATTCTAGACTCTAAAAATAAAAGAGGATCATGTGATCCTCTTAAAATTATTGCTTAAATAGAGCCTTGGAAAGCTTACTCGTCGTCAGCAGGTGGAACCAGCATTAACACGGCTTCATTTAATAATGCCGCAACATCTTCCAGAATTTCTTCATCAGCGAAGTCTTCACCGAATAACAACGCTTCACCATCTGCAAGCTGTTTGAGTTTTGCAGTGAATGCCTCAGAGATGGACACACCTTCACCATTAGCCCAGAACAAAACATTGCCGTCTGTTTCAGTATAGAGTAGGCGTGACGCAGGTTCGAGCATCAGGCTATAACCCTGATCAAGTGCTTCTTCCAGATCACCTGTACCGATTTCTTCTGCTTCAGGCAGGTTTTCAGGATATTTAGGTTCGGACATCAAGCTCATGATGGCATCTTCGAGAACATTGGAATTATGCAGTTGCTGCATGATGTGTTCTTTCAGATATTCCAGCTCATTGCTGCTCACTTCACCGATAGCACCGACTTGATCACGGATGATATCCAGCAATGGGTTACGCAGCGTTTCATTTTCAGAGAATTTATCCCCGACACGATCCATCATGTCACTGATATTTGGCATGCGGAAACCGAATGAATAAGTCAGGCAGTCATCTTCAGCCACGCCGTAATGAGCCAGACCAGGCGGCACATAGAGCAAGTCGCCAGGTGCCAGCACTTCATCAAAGTTCACTTCTATTTCAGGTAACAATTTAAGTGGTTGACCTGGAACGAATGCCGTTTCGGCATCACACATTTGCCCAAGCTGCCAGCGACGGTGGCCATGGCCTTGTACCAGAAATACATCATAGAAGTCGAAATGTTTGCCGACTGAACCGCCTTGTGGAGCATAAGACACCATAATGTCATCGCGACGCCATTGTGGAATAAACGGGAATTTTTTCCAAAGCGCCGACAGGTCAAATGAATAGTGATCTACAGCCTGAACCAAAAGTGTCCAGAGTTTTGGCATTTTCTGGAAATCTGCTTTGAGTAAAGGCGAAGATTTCACGTTCCATTGATTCGGATCACGATCTTTCTGCTTGATGAGGCGGGCAGTGACATGTTCTTCAAGCGCAAGTTCCATCACATCATTGGGTTCAAGCAAACTGGCGATTTCAGGCATCGCATTACGCACCAGTAAAGGTTTCTTTTGCCAGTATTCGCTAAGGAATTGTTCAGCGGTAATACCGCCTAATACGTCTAAAGGTTGAGACATAGATTACAGCCTGAATTTAAATGGGAGATTAAGGAACCAAAATTTTTAATTCACGAAGAATATGACAGAGCTTGATCATCGGCATGCCCATCAGCGTGGTCTGATCTTGTCCGATCATTTCTTCAAACAAGCTAATACCGAGGCTTTCACATTTGAAACTGCCTGCACAATGTAACGGCTGTTCAATTTCGACATAGCGCTCGATTTCGGCCTGAGAAAGTTTACGAAACTTGACTTTATAGTGTTCGATCAGCGTTTGCTCGAAACCCGTCGATTGTTGCTGCACACTGAGCGCCGTACTGAAATAGACAATCTTATCCGAATTGGCTTGCAGCTGGCGAATAGCTTTTTCAGTCGTTAACGGTTTGCCAATAAAAATATCCGGTGCACCTTCACGCCATGCCACCTGATCCGAGCCGATCACAATCGCTTCAGGATTCTGTTCGGCAATATATCTGGCTTTCTCGAAAGCCAGTCGTTGTGCCAGATCATCTGCGTGATTTTCCCCGCGAGGAGATTCATCGATATCCGGTACCATGGAAATGTAATCAATATGCAGACGATCCATCAGCGCTTTGCGGGTTTGACTGGATGATGCCAAGATAATCTGTGCAGAATTCATTAGACAGCATATTCCTCAAGAATATTTAACGGTACATAAGCCAGAACAGCTTTGTGGCAGGCTTGCAGCTTGATCGGTGGCGCCTGACCTGCTTCATAGGCTTCTACCCAGCGCGTTACGCAGATACACCAGAAATCGCCCGGTTGCAGGCCCGGGAAGTCCAGTTCGGGCAAAGGCGTAATCAGGTCATTACCGACTTTTTGAGAAAAATTCAGAAATTCTGAGGTCATTTGCGCGCAAACCGTATGCTGGCCCAGATCGGTGGTCGCAGTATGGCAAAAGCCATTGCGGAAATATCCGGTAATCGGATCGAAGCAACAGCTGGACAAAGGCTCACCTAACACGTTCAAACGGTTAAGATTTGGATCAGGATGTATCGACATAGGGACTGAATCTAAAAGAGGCTTTTTTCTATCATAACAAAACTTTGGCATTCATAATGTTTTCTGCAAAAGATGCTAACCTTTTTCTGCATAATCATTTAAAATCGCCTGGTTTTAATATCTATAAAGTGAGCTCTACATGAACTTTCAGCGTATGACTGACCTCGATTTAGCAGGTAAACGTGTTCTGATCCGTGAAGATTTAAACGTTCCTGTTAAAAATGGTGTGATCACCAGCGATGCGCGTCTTCGTGCAGCATTGCCAACGATTAAAGCAGCATTAGAAAAAGGCGCTGCAGTCATGGTGTATTCTCATCTGGGTCGTCCGGTTGAAGGTGAACCTAAAGCTGAACAGTCACTTGCTCCTGTAGCGGCTTACTTGACTGAAGCTTTGGGCCAAGAAGTGAAACTGTTCACTGACTATTTAAATGGTGTTGAAGTTCAGCCAGGCCAGGTGGTTCTACTTGAAAACTGCCGTTTTAACGTCGGTGAAAAGAAAAACAATCCAGAGCTTGCAGCAAAATATGCAGCACTTTGTGATGTATTCGTGATGGATGCCTTTGGTACAGCGCACCGTGCAGAAGCGTCTACTGAAGGTGTAGCACGTTTAGCAAAAGTTGCAGCAGCAGGTCCTTTATTGGCAGCTGAACTGGATGCACTTGGTCGTGCACTGAAAACTCCAGAAAAACCAATGGTGGCGATTGTTGCAGGTTCTAAAGTTTCAACCAAACTTGACGTTTTGACCTCACTTTCTGATATCTGTGATCAATTGATCGTTGGTGGCGGTATTGCCAACACTTTCCTTGCTGCGGCAGGCTATAACGTGGGCAAATCACTGTGTGAAAAGGATCTGATCGATACAGCAAAAGCCATTGCTGCAAAAGTATCAGTTCCACTTCCAACTGACGTAGTCGTTACAGATGCCTCTGAAATTAACTTTGAAGATTTCTTGGGTTCATTGGCTGCTGCGAAAGCGACGGTGAAAAACGTTGCAGATGTTGCTGACAACGACATGATCCTAGATGTAGGTCCAGAAACTGCGAAAGCATTTGCAGAAATCCTGAAAACCTCTAAAACCATTCTTTGGAATGGCCCGGTCGGCGTATTTGAAGTAGATCAATTCGGTGAAGGGACTAAAACTTTATCTTTAGCAATTGCTGAATCGGAAGGTTTCTCGATTGCAGGCGGTGGGGACACACTTGCTGCGATTGATAAATATGAAGTGGCTGACAAAATTGGTTATATCTCGACGGGTGGCGGTGCATTCCTTGAATTCGTTGAAGGTAAAACCCTTCCTGCAGTTGCGGTATTGTTAGAACGTGCTTAATGGCATGTCCTAAGCTAAAAAGCTGGCCAAGTGCCAGCTTTTTTTATGTCATTTTTTTGACAGTGAAAACTTACCCTTCATGGCTTCGTCATTAAAATGCAATAAATCTGTCATAAGATGCAGTCATTAAATCACCAAATGACGAGAATACGTGATGAAGAAACAGTTAACTATCGCAGTATTATTAGCAGCTTCTCTGGCACTGACTGCATGTGCAAAACAGGAAAGCGCACCAGAAGCTGAAGCAGAAAGCTCGGCAGCAGTGGCGGATCAGACTGTAACTCCAGAACAGCAAGCCGCCATTGACGCCATTGATCAGCCAATTTTAGATGAAAAAAATACCGATATTCCAGCTGAAGTTGCCAATGCGCCAGCCGATGAAGCGACTGCAGACGAGTCAGTTACTGCGACTTCAGAGCCTGTAGCACCTTAATCTGGCTGATGTGACACAAAATCCCTGCAAATGCAGGGATTTTTTTTAAATAGTGTTATTTGTTGCTGAATTGAAACCTTTGAACATGTAGAATATGGGGCATTCACTGGGAGGATATTATGGCTCTTATTTCATTGCGCCAGCTCTTGGATCACGCCGGCGAACATGCTTACGGCGTACCAGCATTTAACGTAAACAACTTAGAACAAATGCGTGCAATTATGCTTGCAGCAGATGCAACCAATTCACCTGTTATCGTACAAGCATCTGCGGGTGCGCGTAAATATGCAGGCGCTCCGTTCTTGCGTCACCTAATTTTGGCTGCAATTGAAGAATGGCCACATATTCCAGTGGTAATGCATCAAGACCACGGTACGAGCCCTGACATTTGTCAACGTTCAATCCAGTTAGGCTTTTCATCAGTGATGATGGACGGCTCACTGGGTGAAGACGGTAAAACACCAACTTCATATGAATATAACGTTGATGTGACTCGCCGTACAGTTCAAATGGCACATGCGTGTGGCGTATCTGTTGAAGGTGAAATCGGTTGTTTGGGTAGCCTTGAAACAGGTATGGCGGGTGAAGAAGATGGCGTAGGCGCAGAAGGCGTACTGGATCATTCTCAACTCCTGACTTCAGTTGAAGAAGCGCGTAGCTTTGTTGCTGATACCAATGTTGATGCGCTTGCAATTGCAGTAGGTACTTCACACGGTGCGTACAAGTTCACGCGTCCACCTACAGGTGATATTCTTGCGATTGACCGCATTAAGGAAATTCACGCAGCACTTCCAAACACGCATCTTGTCATGCACGGTTCAAGCTCTGTGCCACAAGAATGGTTGGCAGTGATTAACCAGTATGGCGGCGACATCAAGGAAACTTACGGTGTTCCGGTTGAACAGCTGGTTGAAGCGATCAAACACGGCGTGCGCAAGATTAACATCGATACTGACTTGCGTTTAGCATCTACCGGTGCAATGCGTCGTATGATGGCAGAAAAACCAAGCGAATTCGATCCACGTAAATTCTTCAGCGCAACTGTAGATGCAATGAAGCAAATCTGTATCGATCGTTACGAAGCTTTTGGTACTGCAGGCAATGCAGACAAGATTCGCCCAATCTCTTTAGAGAAAATGGTGTCACACTATAAATAATTCCCAGTGAATCATTTATAAAAAAAGCCCACTGCAAATGTGGGCTTTTTTGTAGACTCATAAATATCAAGAATAAGAGCAGCATATGGAACTGATTTTCGCAGCAGCGCTATGTAGCGTTGCGGTCTCAATATTATTAAAAGTCGCCAAAAATAAGGGCTTGAGTCCGATACACATGATTAGCTGGAACTATATGACAGCTAGTCTCTTGTGTTTTTTCTGGTTTAAGCCTGATATTCAGCATATTTCAATGTCTCAGACGCCTTGGTTGCTTATTCTGGCTCTGGGTATTTTGCTTCCGAGCGTATTTCTGTTTTTGGCCAAGGCTTTGCAAACGGCTGGAATTTTAAAAACCGAAATTGCCCAGCGACTTTCTGTAGTTTTGTCACTGGCTGCAGCCTATTTCATTTTTCAGGAACAGTTTAATCAGCTGAAAATACTTGGGATCGCTTTAGGTATTGGAGCAGTGCTGTGCATCCTGTTTTCACATCGACAAAGTACAGGACAGGGCAGTCAGGGAATGTTGTATCTGGGCTTGGTCTGGGTCGGTTATGCACTGATTGATGTATTGTTGAAATATACAACCAGTCTGGGCCTCCAATTCGCGGTGGCGCTGAATCTAATGTTTGTTTGTGCCCTGATCATTTCGATGGGCTATCTGTTAATCAAATATAAAAGCTTGGGCTCGATGCAGAATATCGGCGCTGGTCTGTTATTGGGTATCCTGAATTTTGCCAATATTGCTTTCTATGTCAAAGCCCATATGCTGCTCAAGGATTCACCGGCGATCGTCTTTGCCGGCATGAATATTCTGGTGGTGGTATTTGGTGTGATAGCAGGTCTGGTATTCTTTAAAGAGCGGCTCAAACCTGCAAGTACTCTAGGATTGCTGCTAGGCTTGACTAGTGTGATTTGCCTAGCTTATGCAATGTCTGTTTGACATAAGAAGATGCAAATTCAATCGGATGTCGGAGCAGGTCGCCTGCTTCGGCCAGTCCAACTAATAAACCGGCCTGTTGGCAGTCTGGACAGTGCGGATAACGATGCTGTTGCTCTTTATAGTGCTGGAGATAAATTTTATCGCAATGATGGCATTCAAATTTCAGGGATTTGGATGTAAGGAGCGACATAGATGACCTCTATTGTTATTCTATTAGATGTAAATTAAATAAAGCAAAAAATAGGCCCGAATTGATATGGAGAGGGGCGCTTGACCCCTTTTATAGCATAAATTCCTTACAGTTTGGTGAAAATATCTTCAGCGGCAAGACGTGATTTAGGGAGTTTGGCATTGAAATCATTTTCACTGCGATAGCCTAAAGTCAGCAATACAGAAGGGATCAAACCCTGTTCTGCAAGTTGTAATTCTTCACTAATCATCTCTTCGTCAAAGCCGCCAATTGGTGTGGCATCAACCCCTTCAATTCCGGCAGCCAAGAGCATTTGACCGAGTGCAATGAAGGTCTGGTTTTCAGCCCAACGCTGAATATCACCTTTTTCATTACGATAATAATGAATATAACCTGCTCGGGTATTTTTCTGACCTTCTTTGGCTGATTCATCTTTAAAACGGCCACTGAGATCATCGCGGTTCAATAAGTTTTCTAGATGCAACTCATTAATATCGGCTTTGGTGCAGAATAAAATGGTATGTGAAGAATCCAGAACTTTGGGTGCATTGTAGGCATAAGTACCAACCAAGGCTTTGGCAATGCGCTGTTTGGCGGCATCATGATCGGCAATAAAAAAATGCCAAGGCTGAATATTGATCGAAGAGGGTGCCAGACGCAAAATTTCTAATAAGCGTTCAAACTGTTCTGCTGGGATTTTCTTGCTAGGATCATAGGCTTTAGTGGTATAGCGGGTCTGTGTGATCTTGAGTAAATCCATCAATGGACTCCAATCTTTTTAAATAAACAGCGAGTAGAAGTTTTAAATATATACATTTTTCACATCCCCTGATTATTACAATAAAAAAGCATCAGGCAAAGCCTGTTTTGAGATGATCTTGAGCTGGATTCAAGCAAAACTTAGAGTTAAATCAGATTAAAATCCAGTTTTTGTCTATTGGCACTTTTAAGCGAGAAGCGTTTAATAAGAGACATCGCCGGCAACATGCAAATAGGTTAGCGGATGCAAGTCACCAATTATTTTAAACACAAACTGAAAACCCAGCAGCAAATCGGCTTATGGATTGGACTGGCGGATGCCTATGGAACCGAGATTGCGGCAAATGCAGGTTATGACTGGCTGCTGATTGATGGTGAGCATGCGCCCAGTGATTTGAGAACCACCTTGTCGCAACTGCAAAGTATTGCTGCTTATCCCTCGCAAGCAGTGGTACGACCACCCATTGGTAGCGTACAACTGATCAAGCAACTCCTTGATATCGGTGCACAAACGCTGTTGATTCCGATGGTAGAAACCGTGGAACAGGCCGAACTCATGGTCAGGGCAGTCCGTTATCCGCCTGAAGGAATTCGTGGCGTTGGTGCTGCACTGGCACGTGCCACCCGCTGGAACAGCATTCCAAATTATTATCAGACGGCACATGAAGAAATCTGTTTATTAATCCAGATTGAATCGGTCACAGGACTTGAAAATCTGGATGCTATTCTTCAGATCGACGGGATTGATGGCGTGTTTATTGGCGCCGTTGATCTATCTGCCACTATGGGTTATCAAGGTGATCCGAATCATCCTGAAGTACAAAAAGCTGTAATTGATGCAATCCAGCGGATTCGTTCTGCAGGCAAAGCTGCAGGAATTCTGTCAACCCAGCATGAAGTGACGCAAAAATATATCGAACTTGGCACTGAGTTTGTAGCAGTGGGCGTAGATACCAGTGTTTTGATGAATTCCTTGCGTGATCTATTGGGGAAATATAAAAAGGATATCAATGTGATTAATCCGACTAGCGGTTATTAATCAACAAGAGATTCTGAATGAATAGCTTGCTTAGATTTTTAGTTTATTTTTAACCGGAAATTCTTTAGATGAGCTATTCATTCAGCCATAAGAAAATCATAATGAACCTTCAAGATGCAGAAAAATTTTTACAAGAACAGCAGAACATCTTAGAGAACCAACGTCAGCAAAAAACTAGACGAGTGCAACAAGCCTTTTTTATGATTCACGTACTGTTTGTAGCCTTAAATGCTATTCTCTTGATCCTAAATTATCAAAAGACGGTAGAGTGGAACTTGCTGTACCTCGGGCTGAGTTTCATGTCTCTAATATTGATTTTAAGGTATTTAAAGACAGGTTTTGTTTATCAACGGAAATGAAATAACGTTAAAATGAATTTTAGATCATAAAAATCAAAAGCCTAATAATTAACAAAGCATGAAAAAAGTTCTTAAAAATCCCACTCTATTGTCATTACAATGTAATTTTGCTTTTGCTGGATAAATAGCTTACACTGGTTGCACTTCAAGCAAGTACTGTTCTTGCTTCTATTATTATTTTAAGCTGATTGTGATGTACTTTTTAGTTCAAGTATTTGAACTCAAATAAGATCTACTAACCATAGAACTATTATGTAAACTAGGTTGTTATTAATCTCTCTCCATATAGTCACAAAAAGCTCATATCGTGTGAGTAAATATTTTGATCAAAATCAATGAATGGCATATTGCCACTGCCGCTGATGGCAATGAAATTAACGTGAAACTGGTTCCATTAAAGCGCAAGCAAAATACAATGGACGGTTTTATCTGGGTTGAGGTCGGTAAAATGATTCAATTGCCAACGGGTGAGGAATTTCAGTTCAATCTCGATGGTAAAAGTTTCTATACTGGGGTAAACCAGCTTTATCGTCTGTGTTAAGCAGATCAATATCGTAAAAAGTGGCTGATTAATATCGCCACTTTTTTAGTTTCAGGGTATCAAAACTTTGATCTTCCTGAATTTCCAGAATCTCTGCACTGTCTTCTTTCCAGTCGCCTAGTACAATTCTTCTTTTCTGGGCTAACTGATGAATGGCTGCGCGATGCGTATGACCATGGATCAGTACATCTACATCCTGTAATGCCAGCTCAACTGCATGTGGGTTGACGTCCATCACTTCATAGCTTTTAAACTGTTGTGCCTGATGGCTTTGTTGACGAAAGCGGTTGGCTAGTCTGGTTCGAAATGAAAGCGGGGTTTTTCTTAAGAAGCCAAGTAGCCAGGGATGACGAATAATCTTTTTAAAACGCTGATAGGAGACGTCATCGGTACATAGGGCATCGCCATGTTCCAGGCGAAAATGTGTTCCGGCAATGATTAGCTGATCGATTTCGGGAAGAAGCTGCCCGCCAAATCGAGCTAAAAATTTACTTCCTAAGACAAAATCCCGGTTGCCGGCCTGAAAATAGACTTGATTCCCAGCCTGAGTAAACTGTTTTAATGCAGTGACAATCTCGTCCAGCCACGGAGACGTATAATCATCACCAATCCAGGCATTGAACCAGTCACCCAAAATATACAGTTGGGTATTTTGATCTTGATACTCAGTTAATAAATCTAAAAACCCCCGAACAAGTCGAGGGTGATCAGGTGACAAATGTAAATCTGAGATAAACAGATAGATCACGAATCTTTTCCTTTTATTCCTCTCTAGATCCCTCATTCATATGAGGGATTTTCCATTACACTGTTTTAAAGCGTTGCTTTAAAACTCATAAAAGAACGGAGAGGACGTTTTTTTATTCAGAAATGATTTTTGCAGATTCGATTACTACATTTTCTAGAGGAACGTCAGCGTGGTAGCCACGGTTGCCAGTACGTACGTTTTTGATTTCGTTCACAACGTCCATACCTTCAACCACTTTACCAAATACCGCATAACCCCAACCTTGAGCAGTTTTGCCAGAGTGGTTAAGGAATGAGTTGTTTTTCACGTTAATGAAGAACTGAGCAGAAGCAGAGTGCGGTGCCTGAGTACGCGCCATTGCAATCGTACCTTCGTCATTGGTCAAGCCGTTGTCTGCTTCGTTTTCGATCGCATCACGTGTTGCTTTTTCCTTGAAGTTTTCATCCATGCCGCCGCCTTGGATCATGAAACCATCAATAACACGGTGGAAAATTACGCCGTCATAAAAACCGTCACGTACGTATTCTAAAAAGTTAGCTACGGTTTTAGGTGCTTTTTCAGCATTGAGTTCTAGAACAATACGACCTTTATTGGTGTTTAATTCGACTTGAGGAAAACTCATTGTGTAATCTCCTGATCATGGACGAGTGCCATGGTTTTTTCTGAATGAGTGAAGCATAAGCAAACTACATTCGACAAGGCAAGTAAAAACATTATTTTCTTTGTTAAAAGCATAAAAATAATACCTTATTTATACGTTGATTTATCAAGGCATTTCAAATGCTGCCAGACAGGGCGTTATATTTCGGGTTAGGTACAAATTGAATCATTTTCCAGTTTCTTAAAGCGTTGATATTTTAGTTTTGGGCAGCTTGCTGTATTTTCACTTTTTAAAATGAGTGAATTGAAATCAAATACCGTAGTTAGCGGTTGAGAGATTAATCACCTATAGTTAAACTAAGGAACTTTGATAATGAATATACGTACAACTTGTACGATGAAATATTCGTTAATCCCTTTTTAACTTTAGAAGTGAATGATTGATCATGAAGCCAAATGATGTTGTGACATCTCTGCCCGAGAACCCGACCCAAAAGAACAATGCAGTCGATTCAGTGCAGCAGCAAGAACAACAACCAGGCTTGGACTTTGTACGTCAGGTCATTACCGATGATTTAGCCGCTGGTCGTACTCAACAGGTGGTGACGCGTTTTCCGCCTGAGCCGAATGGCTATTTACATATTGGCCATGTGAAAGCAATTTGCTTGAACTTCGGAATTGCTGAAGAATTTAAAGGTGTGTGTAACCTGCGTTTTGATGATACCAATCCGGATGCCGAAGAACAGGAATATGTGGATGGTATTGCCAATGATGTGAAATGGCTGGGTTTCCAATGGGAAGGCGAGCCGCGTTATGCATCAAGCTATTTCGATCAACTTTATACCTGGGCAGTTCAGCTGATTGAGCAGGGCGATGCCTATGTGGATTTGCAAAGCCCTGAAGAGATCCGTTTAAACCGCGGTAATTTCGTTGAGCCAGGCAAGAACTCGCCACAACGCGATGCAAGGGTTGCAGAAAACCTGGAGCGTTTTGAGAAAATGCGCAGCGGTGAATATGCAGAAGGTCAGGCCGTTTTACGTGCCAAGATCGATATGACTTCACCGAACGTGCATATGCGTGATCCAATTTTATACCGTATCTTGCATTCTGAACACCATCAGACTGGCGATAAATGGAAAATTTATCCAATGTATGACTATGCGCATCCACTTTCTGATGCAATTGAAGGTATTACCCATTCACTGTGTACCTTGGAATTCCAGGATCACCGTCCGTTCTATGATTGGGTAGTGGCAAAAGTTAAATCACCATCCGTGCCACGTCAGTACGAATCTAGCCGTTTAAATGTGGACTATACCATCACCTCAAAACGCAAATTGCGTAAGCTGGTTGAAGGTGGCTATGTTCAGGGCTGGGATGATCCACGTATGCCAACTGTAGTGGGTATGCGCCGTCGTGGTTTCACGCCTGAAGGTCTGCGTGATTTCTGTCAACGTGTTGGTGTATCGAAAGTTGATGGCAGTATCGTCGATGTAGCCATGCTGGAATACTGTATTCGTCAATCTTTGGAAAATACCGCCGCTCGTGGTATGGCCGTGTTAAATCCATTAAAAGTGACTTTAACCAACTTGCCAGCCGACATGGATTTGACCCATTCACGTCATCCGAATGTTGATATGGGTGAACGTGTTATTCCATTGACGACCGAACTATATATTGACCGTAAAGACTTTGAAGAAGAGCCACCAAAAGGCTTTAAACGTCTGATTCCAGGCGGTGAAGTCCGTTTACGTCATGCCTATGTCATCAAATGTGACGAAGTCATTAAAGATGAAAATGGTGAAGTGGTTGAACTGAAATGTTCGATTGATCCTGAAACTTTAGGTAAAAATCCTGAAGGTCGTAAGGTCAAAGGTGTGATTCACTGGGTATCTGCGACAAAAGGCGTTCCTGCAGAAGTGCGTATTTACGACCGTCTGTTTACGGAGTCTGATCCAGAAGTGGGTGATGACTTCTTGGCAAACCTGAACCCTGAATCATTGAAGGTGGTTCAGGCCGTGATTGAGCCTGCATTAGCGCAAGCTCAGCCGGAGGATCGTTTCCAGTTTGAGCGTGAAGGTTATTTCGTGGCAGATCAATATGATCATTCCAGCGAAAAACCGGTATTTAACCGTATTCTGGATCTTAAGGACAGCTTTAAACCAGGCAAATAAGCTGGTTTAAGTCAGAATGTAAAAAGCCCAACTCTGGTTGGGCTTTTTCAATACAGCAGGGAAAATTGCATGATTGTGCGTGATAAGAATAATAGTTTGGGGTTATTGTTTGCCTGGCAGGGAACGATTCTGCCCAAGGTGCTGCCCGCATTAATCTTGGTGGTTTTTATTTCCGCTTTGCTGGTGTATTTGAGTCAGGCGCATTTCGTGAGCCTTCCTGCTGTCCCGGCAATTGGCTTTACCATCTTTGGTGTCATTCTCTCGATTTTTTTAAGTTTTAGAAATACGGCCTGCTATGATCGCTGGTGGGAAGGGCGCAAGCTTTGGGGTGCGTTGATTGCAACCACGCGTCATTTATGCCGTGACAGCCATGTGCTAGATAATCAAACCCGTGAAATGTTGCTGTATCGCATGATGCTGTTTACCCATTTGTTACGTGACCGGTTGAGACAGCAAACGCCCAGTATTCAGGATTATCAGGCGACTACCGGTTTTGAACCTAAATCATTTGAGCAATTGCCCATGCAAATCAATCCATCACAATGGGTGCTGGAACAGATGCAAAAAGAGCTGGTACAGCAATATAAACAGGGTAAGATCAGCGATATTATTTATAACAACCTGAATCAGCATACTGTGGCCTTGGGAGATATTCAGGCTGGTTGTGACCGAATTTTGTCAACGCCATTACCATTTTCTTATTCGGTATTATTACATCGTGCGGTTTATTCTTTTTGCTTTATCCTGCCTTTCAGTTTGCAGGCAAATTTAGGCCTGTGGACGCCGATCCTGGTCGGATTAATTGCTTATATGCTACTCGGGCTGGATGAGCTTAGTGCGGAGCTGGAAGAACCCTTTGGTCTACAAGACAATGATCTGCCGCTAGATTCAATTGTACGACTGGTAGAGCGGGAAACCCTAAGCTCTTTAGGCAAAGCACTACCTGAAGCGATTCAAGCCAAAAAAGGCTATTTAACCTAATTCCTTATCGACATCATCAAAATGTAAACACGGCCTCAACCTTTCCTGCTCATCATTTATCGGTAGACTAGGCTTTGAATTAACGATGTTTAAAATTAGTCAGGTCTGACACTTTAGTTTTAGCCTGATCTTGCAATTCACGGTATTGTTGCAAACGCAGATTGGCTTTATCTCTGAGCTTCTTCTTGATGTACAGCGCCAATGCGAAACTGGTGGTGGTCAGGGTCAGGAACATGCTGTTCATAAAACTCATCATCGAGCTGATATAACCAATCGTGGTCAGACGATTCATCATATAAATCACTTGCGGGCTGCTTTCTACGCCGGTAATGGCCCAGGTACACAAATGTTCGCAATTATTAATAATCAGATGATAGTTATTTTCATGCATTCTGGACCGCATGCGGCGTACTACTTTACGACCTTTATATTTTGTCGAATCATAATGCTGCATATGAATCGGTTTGCCATGACTGAATTTTTCAATCGAGGTGATTTCAATGGGGCGTTTCTTGAATAAATGCGCAAAGCCGGAATAATGAATGACACGACCACGTCCGGCGTAAATCCCATGATGGGTATAACCGAAATGTTTAACCATAAGGTGTGCGCCTATGGGAAACCGTTTAGTCTGTTGCATATCAGAATTAAGCCATTTAAAAAGCATTGTCGTTTAATAGGAAGTGTACTGTGTTTTGCTAAATTAATCGATGCCTTGCCTGAGTTTCAGATCAGAATTGAAGAGTTATTAAGCCAAATTTAAAGGGATTTAAAGAAAGCAGAATTTAGAACATATTCTTCTGATAAAGGTTTTAAATAGCCTAAGCAAGCCTTAACATTTCTTCAAATCAAAGGGGATCAAATGAGTTGTTTAGAGTTTTCCTGCCTGATCTCTGAAGTTTTAAAGTTGGAGTTAATAAACTATGCTGAAATAGAGAAAACCAAACCCTTCAACTATAAACTTTCAAGCATAAAAAAAGCACCTGACTACGCAAGTGCTTTCTTTATACGGCTGTAACCTTGGCCGATTACTGCAATGGCAAGTGCTGAAGTTCATTCAGTTCTTTACGGCTATAGCCGCGAGATACCAGAACCTTTTTAATTCCGATGATGATTTCTTCATCAGTGGCTTTAGAAAGTGCTTCAAGAAGCTGTTCATTTGTCTTGCAAGAGCAATCATTTTCAACACAAGCAATTTGATTCTTGTGTTCATTGTGTTGTTCATTAGAAAACAACTTTTGCCAAAAACTCATAGAGCCTTCATACAACAACCTAACATAGAGTGAAATATAGCCAATTAAATAAATAAAGCAATAGGACCTATGTGATAAAAGCAGCAGTTGGTCTTGAAAATTTCCGATGGAAGCCTAAAGGTCTAACGATATTTCTTGCTGTACAAGTCAAAATTTACTATTAAGTTCATGATTTATAATATAAAAAATGGAGCTTCAAAAAGCTCCATTTTTGTAACAATATAATAAATTGAAACAAATTCTTTATACTTTTTCCAACAAGACACCCGTCTCAACATGGTGTGTATACGGGAACTGGTCAAACATGGCGAACTTGCTAATTTTATGCGTTTGAGACAACTGTTTCAGATTGTCATATAAGGTATCTGGATTACAAGAAATGTAAATAATACGCTGGAAACGCTGTAACAGTTTCAGCGTTTCATCATCAATACCAGCACGCGGTGGATCGACAAATACCGTATCAAAATCATAAGTCGAAATGTCAATTTGTGCTTCCTGCAAACGACGGAAAACACGTTCGCCATTATAGGCTTGAGTGAATTCTTCGGCAGACAGACGCGCAACCTGAATATTTTCAATCTGGTTCTGCTCAATATTCCACTCAGCTGCATAAACTGAAGATTTGGCTAATTCAGTGGCCAAAACACGGCGGAATTTGGTCGAAAGCGGCAGGGTAAAGTTCCCATTGCCACAGTAGAGTTCCAGCAAATCTTTATCTGATTGTTCCGCTGCATCACATGCCCATTCCAGCATTTTTTGACAAACTTGTGCATTCGGCTGAGTAAAGCTGCTTTCGATCTGCTTATATTTATAGTCACGATCAAAAATAGACAGTTCTTCCACCACATATTCATCAGTCAGGACAAATTTCTGGCCACGGCTGCGACCAATCAGTTTAATATTCAGTTTTTCCGCCAGTGCTTTTGCTGCAGGTTCCCAGCTTTCATCCAGTTTACGGTGATAAATTAGGGATACCAGAACCTGACCACTTAAAGTCGCCAGAAAATGGACTTCAAACAGGCGATGACCCAGATTGGCATCTGCCTTGAATGCTGCCAGTAGTTGCGGCATCAAGTCATTAATACTGCGGTCTGCAATTGGAAACTCATCAATCCGAATCACTTTTTTATTGTTGTTCTCGTCACGTTCAAACATGGCATAAAACAGATCATCTTCAGTATGCCAGATCCGGAATTCAGCACGCATGCGGAAATATTTTTCAGGAGACTGGAATACTTCTAAAGCAGGTGGTTGATATTCGGCAAACTGAGCGCTGATGCGTTCAATTTTGGCTTCAAGTTGTTGCTGATAAGATGAAGTCATATGCAGTAAGAAATCGCAAATATTTTAAAGCGCAAATGGTAGCAAAAAATTGCCGATCTGCCTAAGCCTATTGTAGTTGAGTCGCTTTAAAAGCTGCATAAAAAAGACCAAACCTTCTGAGGAGAGAGGTTTGGCCATCAAGAGGAAAGATTTAAGCTAAAAATGCTGAGATGTTTGGACTGATTTAGAGATTATCCATCGTCATCAAGCTGGCATTGCCGCCTGCCGCCGCCGTATTGATACTGATCGCGCGTTCAATCACAAATCGCTCGACCGGAATATCATAGTTGCCCGAACTTAAATGGGTGATACCAATAATTGCACCTTTTCGGCCTGCAATGCGTTTCTGCAAATCAATCAGTTCAGAAGAATCACCATGATGCATGACGGCATCAAACGCGCCTGTTTCAATATCCCGGACCACTTTAAATTGCTTGCTGATCGCGGCTGGCATGGTTGGTAAATATTTCAGAATAAAAGTATTGTCAGCTAGGAATGCAGGACGACTGCCGACCGATAAAATTGCCAGAATTTGCTGAATCTGGTCTTGCTCCGTGTGTGCCAAAGATAGAACACTTTCTCGTGGCAAGATCATGTATTGATTTTCCTCGCCGGTTGGACCTTGCAGGCTAAAGCTTTGACCAGTCGCAATTTGCATAGGTGCTTTTAAAGATAAAGTTGGGAAAGTTTTAGCTACCCAGACTTTAAACTCCTGAACAAGTTTATTTTCAACAAGTGCTGGACCCGCTTGAACTGCATAAGGCTGCGCCAGTTTTTTCTCGGATACTTGATGCATTAAACGGTAGATATACAACGGGCCACCTGCTTTCGGGCCGGTGCCAGACAGACCTTCGCCACCAAAGGGCTGGACGCCCACGACCGCACCAACGATATTGCGGTTGATATACAGGTTGCCGACTTCTGCTCGCGCAATCACAGTTTGCATGGTTTCATCAATACGCGTGTGCAAACCCATGGTCAGGCCATAGCCCTTACTGTTGATCTGCTCTAATAACTGTTCCAGTTCGCCATATTTATAACTGATCAGATGCAGGACCGGACCAAATACTTCACGTTCCAGATCGTCCAGATTTGGCAGTTCAATCAGGGTTGGTGCAATGAATGTTCCTGGAGTTAATTCAGTCTGGTCCTGATTAAACATCAACTGATGAACTGTATGACCTTTGCTGCGCATTTGCTCAATATGCTTTTGGATATTTTGCTGGGCTTCTGCATCAATTACCGGACCAATATCAGTTTTAAGCAAGACCGGATTGCCAACGCGCAACTGTTGCATCGCACCTTTGATCATGCTGCGTACGGCCTCCAGATTATCTTCCTGAACACAGAGGACACGCAGGGCAGAACAGCGCTGACCGGCACTGTCATAGGCAGAGCTCACCACATCCAGCACCACCTGTTCAGTGAGTGCAGATGAATCCACAATCATGGCGTTTTGACCACCAGTTTCAGCAATCAGGGTGACACTTTCTCCAAACCGATTCAGACGTTCTGCAACGGTTTTTTGCAGAATCTGTGCGACCTCGGTGGAACCGGTAAACATGATGCCTTGAATACGTGAATCTGCACTGAGCTGTGCACCAATGGTTTCACCGCGCCCAGGTAGCAGCTGTAATACATCCTGCGGAATACCTGCTTCCCATAAAATTTGCACGGCTTGTGCTGCAATGAGCGGCGTTTGTTCAGCCGGTTTGGCAATCACGGTATTACCTGCAACCAGCGCTGTTGAAATTTGGCCGGTAAAAATCGCCAGCGGGAAGTTCCATGGACTGATACATAGCACGGTGCCTAAAGGCTGGATCTGTACATTATCACTGAGATCCAAAACTTGAGCTGCATAATAACGCATGAAATCTACCGCTTCACGCACTTCGGCAATGGCATTGGCATAGGTTTTACCTGCTTCACGAGAAAGAAGAACCATGAGTGGCAGCAAGCGCTGTTCCATCAGTTCTGAAGCTTTATTCAGGCAGGCAGCACGCTCATTTTTTGATAGATTAGCCCAGAAACTTTGTGCATTAACTGCTTGGGTAAGTGCAATTTCGGCCTGTTCAGAAGTTGCTTCATAGACTGTGCCGACCACATCCTGATGTTGTGCCGGATTAATGATTTGCACTACGTTGCTTGTATCGATAACTGTAAACGCCGTTCCCATGGCTGCTGCCTGGAATTGGGTTGGCGCCAGACTAGATGCAACCTCATTTAAAATACGGAGTTCAGCATCATTGGCCAAATCGAGTCCTGAAGAGTTAATGCGTGCATCGGCATAAAGATCTTGCGGATAAGGAATATGCGGATGCTTGGCACCCAATATGCCTTCCTGTTTTGACGCTTTTAAAATGGTTTGCTGTGGATTTTCAATTAAATCTTCAATTTTTAAAGTCTTGTCGGCAATACGATTGACGAAGGAGGTATTGGCACCATTTTCCAGTAAACGGCGCACCAGATAAGCCAGCAAGGTTTCATGATTGCCGACTGGCGCATAAATCCGGCAGGGTACACCCAGTTTATTTTTCGCTGGATCGCCCACGACATTTTCATATAGCGGTTCGCCCATGCCATGCAGACATTGGAACTCATATTGACCGGCATAATACTGCTCAGGTTGCGCCAGTTGATAGATCGTCGCTACCGTTTGTGCATTGTGTGTGGCAAATTGCGGGTAGATATAATCCGGTTCAGCCAACAGCTTACGCGCACAGGCGATATAAGATAGATCGGTATGAACCTTGCGGGTAAATACGGGATAATCCGACATTCCATCAATCTGGGCCTTTTTGATTTCGCTGTCCCAATACGCGCCTTTGACCAGACGAATCATCAAGCGTTTCTGACTGCGTTTTGCCAGATCAATGATGTAATCCACCACATAGAAACAGCGTTTCTGATAAGCTTGAATCACAAAGCCAATGCCTTTCCAGTCCTGCAATTGCGGTTCAAAACACAGGCGTTCTAACAGTTCCAGTGAAATCTCAAGGCGATCACTTTCTTCAGCATCGATATTTAAACCAATATTGTATTGCTTGGCCAAGACCGCGAGTTTAAGTACTTTTGCATAGAGCTCATCATGCACGCGATCCATTTGCGAGCGCTGATAACGTGGATGCAGCGCAGAGAGTTTGATAGAAATGCCAGGCCCGTCATAAACATCCTTATCCTGTGATGCTTGACCAATGGCATGAATGGCTTGTTGATAATCCTGATAATAACGTTCAGCATCCGGATCGGTCAGCGCTGCTTCACCCAGCATGTCATAGGAATAACGGAAGCCTTTTTCTTCCAGCGGTTCGGCATTTTTCAGGGCTTCATCAATGGTTTCACCCGTAACAAACTGCTCGCCCATCATGCGCATGGCAACATCGACGGCCTTACGGATAATCCCGCGGCCACTGCGTGCCAAAAGACCGTTCAACAAGCTAGACAGACTTTTTTGCTGCGGGGTTTCCATCAGCTTGCCAGTCAGCATCAGTCCCCAGGCTGCCGCATTCACAAACATTAGCTGGCTCTGACCCAAATGTTCTTTCCAGTTACCTTGATTGATTTTGTCTCGAATCAGTAGGTCACGTGTGGCTTTGTCCGGAATCCGCAGCAAGGCTTCTGCCAGACACATTAGGGCAATGCCTTCCTGAGAGGATAAAGAAAATTCCTGCAATAAGCCTTGGACAATACCGGCTTTCCCAGTGGAACTTTTACGTTCACGTAAGGAATGTGCGAGATCAAAGGCAAGCGCCTGAATCTTGTCACTTATTTCGGAAGAAATTTCACTATGGGCCAATAACTCTTCGACGCATTCAGTTTCAGCACGACGCCATGCCGTATTAATACGTTCTTCGTATTGGTTTTTGTGTTTAAATTCAGCAATATAATTCGAGTGCTGGGCTGAATCTAAAATTGAATCTGGGCGGAGAGTGGTTGGCATAGTGACTTCCTGTACTGCGTCAATCAGTTCTTTGAGGTGAATGAGTTTTAATCTATAATCACAGAATATTTGACGAATATCTCACTATAGTTTTCTATTTTTTTAGAGAATAATTCTAATGCCAAGTCCTTATTTGAACCTTGACCGTATAGATATTCGTATACTGGGTTTATTGCAATCCGATGCCAAGCTATCCAATATCAAACTGGCTGAACTGGTCAATTTGTCGCCTACAGCAGCCTTGGCGCGTGTACAAAAGCTGACCCGGGAAGGTTTTATTGTGGGCTATGAAGCGCGCCTCAATCCAGTCATGTTGAATAATGGTTTTGTGGTCTTTGTTGAAATTTTATTGGATAAAACCACGCCGAATGTTTTAGATGAATTTTCCCATGCTGTGCGGCAGATTCCTGAAATTATCGAATGTCATATGATCAGTGGCGGGTTTGATTTCGTGGTAAAAATCCGCTGTGCCAATATGGATGAGTTCCGGGAAATCTCTGGTCAGATCTTGTGGCAATTGCCCGGAATTAAAGAAACGCGCAGTTATCCGGTGATGGAAGTGATTAAAGAAAGTCAGCAGATCCATCTGAAAATGCCGGGAAAAGCCAAGTAATTTTCAAGAACTTCATTTGTGAATCTAAGAAACATAAAAGGGACGATTAAGTCCCTTTTATGTGCAAGAAAAAAGGTGATTATTTTTTCATTTCTGCCATTTCTTTTTGATACTCGGCTTTAGCCATTTCAAAGCGTTTGACCACATCAGCACTCGGTGCTTTATCCAGCAGGCTGACGATGATAATGCTGAGGGTGGCCAGAATAAAGCCTGGAATGATCTCATACAGACCGGTATCACCCATATAATTTTTCCAGACAATTACAGTCATGGCACCAACCACCATACCCACAATTGCGCCGTTGAGGGTCATTCGTTTCCAGAATAGCGACAAGATAATCAGCGGGCCAAATGCAGCACCAAAGCCCGCCCAGGCATAAGCCACCAGACCCAAAACCTTACTGTTCGGATTAATCGCCAGTGAAATGGCAATTAGGGCAATCACCAAGACCATGCCGCGACCGACCCAGATCAGTTCTTTTTGTGAAGCATTTTTACGCAGGAAACTCTTATATAAATCTTCGGTCAGGGTAGTTGAGCAGACCAGAAGCTGACAGCTCAAGGTGCTCATAATTGCCGCCAAGATAGCAGCCAGAATGATTCCGGCAATCCATGGATTAAACAGGATTTTGGTCAACTCCATAAATACCGTTTCAGGGTTTTGATTCACCACCGAAGCCAATGCGGGATTGAAACTGAAGTAGGCAATACCGATATAACCGGCAGCCACTGCACCGCCTAGGCATAGAATCATCCAGGTCATGCCAATACGGCGTGCAGCAGGAATGGTTTTGACCGAATCTGCTGCCATAAAACGCACCAGAATATGCGGCTGACCAAAATAACCCAAGCCCCAAGCCAGACTGGAAATAATCGCAACGGTGCTTAAACCTTCAAGCATGCTTGAAGCATGTGGGCGAGCCGATTCAAGGATGACACTCACTTGCTGGCTGTTGTCGCCCAGAGCCAAGAAGGTAATGATCGGAGTCAGCAATAAGGCAAAAATCATCAAACCGGCTTGGAATGTATCTGTCCAGCTGATCGCCAAAAAGCCACCAATACAAACATAAAGAATCGTCGCCATCGCACCAATCACAAGCGCTGTGGTGTAATCCCAGCCAAACAGGCTTTCAAACAGTCGTGCACCTGCGACCATGCCTGAGGCACAATAAATTGCAAAGAACACCAGAATCACCAAGGCAGACAAGACCCGTAAAATACGTTTACGATCGGAAAAACGGCTGGTGAAATAATCCGGCAAGGTCAGGGCATTGTTCTGATATTCGGTATGGGCACGCAGTCGACCTGCCACCAGTAACCAGTTCAGCCATGCACCGATAATCAAACCGATTGCAATCCAGGCTTCTGACAGGCCAGACAGGTAAATGGCTCCCGGAAGACCCATCAACAGCCAGCCACTCATATCCGATGCGCCCGCTGAAAGTGCAGTGACCACACTGCCCAGACTCCGTCCACCTAGAATATATTCGTCAAAATTGGAGGTGGCACGATAAGCATATAAACCGATTGCAATCATGGCGATAATATAAAACATGAAGGTAATCAGGGTGGGGTTTAAATAAGTCATAGGCAGGTCATCCTGTAAATATGGAAATCATCGTCCAAGATGATTTTTTGTACTGAGATCGCAAGGAGGTGATTCAAGCATGGTTTAAAAATTACACTCTGTAACAATTACACAGCTTTTATGTATGCCTATTGTAAACAGAGTGGTGATTCACTGAAATTGAATCAGGAATAACTTGAGCGGATAAAAGGTGATACGACGTCGATTTCAGGGGAAAAGTAGAAATTTTGAATAAATAATTAAAATATTTGAATTTTAGCCAGTTACTTACACAATCTTACAAAACTCACAGCTTTAGCGTATTGGTAATAAATCGTAGCAAATCTAGGTTAAAGTCTTCCTATTAGGCCTGTATTTGTTTGCTCATATTAATGTCACACCAAATACGGTGCATCGCCAAGAGTATTTTTTAGTGGACAATATGCTTCAAATCGAACTGACCCGCATTGAACGTGATTTATTGGGGGAAAAACAAATCCCGTTGCATAGCTATTATGGGATTCATACCTTACGTGCCATCGAAAATTTTAAGATTTCCGGATTGGCGGTGGGGCAACAAACGCATTTTATTCGTGCTTTGGCTCAAGTGAAAAAAGCTTCGGCACAGGCCAATCTGCATTTCCAGAAACTGTCCGAGCAGACCAGTACTGCCATTCAGAAAGCTTGTGATGAATTGATTCAGCATCCGGAAGCGTGGCAAGCGGCATTTCCACTCGATCCTTATCAGGGCGGTGCCGGAACCTCCATCAATATGAATGCCAATGAGGTGATTGCCAATATTGCACTTGAAATGTCGGGCCATCAGAAAGGTGATTATCACATTCTGCATCCGAATGATCATGTGAATACTTCGCAATCGACCAATGATGTCTATCCAACGGCTTTGCGTCTGGCGACCTATAGCAGTCTGGATGAATTGTTGAGCGTGCTTAAAACATTGATTGACTGTATCGATCATAAAGCTGCCGAATTTAAATATGTCATCAAAATGGGACGTACCCAGTTACAAGATGCCGTGCCGATGACCATGGAACAGGAGTTCCGGGCATTTGCCACCTTATTAAAAGAAGATCTGAAGCTGATTGGGCAGATGCGACAGTTATTGCTGGAAGTCAATTTAGGCGCCACCGCCATTGGGACTGGGGTCAATACACCGCCGGGCTATGCCAAGCGGGTGGTGGAAATCTTGGCGCATCTGACGGGTTTGCCTTTAAAAGGTGCGGCAGATTATGTCGAGGCGACCAGCGATTGTGGCGTCTTTATTATTTTGTCGAGCAGTTTAAAACGTCTGGCGGTAAAACTGTCCAAAATCTGTAATGATCTGCGCCTGCTCAGTTCGGGACCGCGTACAGGTCTGGCTGAAATTCGTTTACCCGAATTACAGGCAGGTTCTTCGATCATGCCGGCAAAAATCAATCCGGTGATTCCGGAAGTTGTGAATCAGATTGCCTTCCGGGTGATTGGTAATGACTTAACCATTACTATGGCTGCGGAAGCCGGGCAGCTACAATTGAATGTCATGGAACCTGTGATTGCCGTGGCGATGAATGAATCAATTCAGTTGTTGACCCAAGGTATGCAAACCCTAAATCAGAAATGTATTGCTGGTATTCAGGCCAATGAACAGATTTGCTTAAGTTCCGTTATGCGCAGTGTCGGGATTGTGACCTTGCTTGAACCGATATTGGGACATGCCAAATGCGATGAAATCGGCAAACAATGTATGCGCGAAAATAAAACCGTGCCACAGGTGGTATTAGAGTTGGGCTTATTGAGTGAAGCGCAATTAGAAGAGATTTTTGCATTTGAAAATCTGGTATCTGAAATCCCTTCAGCAGAGAATAAGCTCGAACAGGTTTCTTAACAGAGCCAGAGACGTTAAGTCGTATGTAACATCGAACAGCTGCTATTTTGATAATTTGCCTTAAGTTCAGGATGTGGATTTGAGGCATTTTCATCTAGACTATAAGCTGAACTATATTTGGCTGGGTAAATGGCGATGTTTGATAAAATCAGTGCATTATTTAAAAGTAATAAACCGACTGCTGCACAGCTATATTTAGAAGAGCAGAATATCCAGTATGTAGAAGGTACAGGTTATATCGTCGATGGTATTCAACTCAATCAGGAATTGGGTGTACGATTAGAGTATTTGTCCAATCGCCGTTTAAAACAGTTTGATGATTTAAAAGCGTTATATGATACCGCGATGCTGATCAATGAAAAAATTGATCTGGAAATTGCCCATCAGCGTTTTAATGCGACTTTAGGCAATACCAAAGAAAACCTGCTGCAATTCAAAATGATCCTTAAGAAGTTAAATGATTATTATCGTAACTTTCTGCGTGATCAAAAATAAGCTGCAAAAGTGGCTTATTTTCGATGTGTATGGATGTCGCAAGACTGCATAAAAATAACAAAATATCCTGAGATCATCGTGCTAGTATAAGCCTCAGGTTATTTAGACTTTAAAGCTATATCCATGTTCCAGCAAGAAATTTCCCAACTCAATTTACCACAGCTCAAAGCAGGCGAGAAACGCTGGTTAGGCAATCTGCAAGGTTCCTCAACTGCATTATTGCTTAAAGAAATCGTGCAGCAGCAATCGCGTTTATTTATCGTAATTGCACGTAATAATCAGCATTTGGGTCAACTGGAAAGTGAACTGGAATTTTATGGGATTAAACCCACGATTTTTCCAGATTGGGAAATCTTGCCTTATGACCGTCTCTCCCCACATCAGGATATTGTCTCGGAACGTCTGGCAATCTTATCCAATATGCCCAAAACTGGCGTACTGTTGCTGTCCGCTTCAACTTTGGCACAGCGTGTAGCACCGACCTCATGGATTCTGGGTGAGCATTTTGATATTCATGTCGGTCAGAAATTTGATCTGGAAGAACAAAAGAAAAAGCTGATTCAGGCAGGTTATCATCTGGTCGATACCGTTTATGATCCGGGTGAATTCGCAGTGCGCGGCAGTATCATGGATATCTACGCATCGGGACAGGAAGCACCAATTCGGATTGACCTGTTTGATGATGAAATTGAAAGCCTGAAATTTTTTGATTCTGAAACTCAGCGCACCACAGAAAGTTTGCAGCAGTTTACCGTATTGCCGGCACAGGAATTTCCGCTCAAGGAAGGTCGTGCCACTTTCCGTGACCGCTATGCCGAATTTTTCCCGACCGCGAATCCAAAGAAAAACCCGATCTATCAGGATGTGATGGATGGCATAGTCTCACCGGGAATCGAGTTTTATTTGCCCTTGTTTTTCAGCGCTGAAGCCATGCAAGGTCAAAGTTCGCTCATTTCATACTTACCTAAGAATGGCATTGTCATTACAGATAAGGCTCTGGACGAAAGTTTGAGTCAGTTTTGGCAAGATGTCGTGCGCCGTTATGAAGATCGTCGCCACAATGTCGACCAACCGATCATGCCGCCTGAAAGCCTGTTTTTTCAGACCAATCAAGTGCTGGAGCAGCTGAATCAGTTTGCACGCATCATTGCCGCACAAACACCTTTTGAGCAAAAAGCTGGAGTTTTGAATCTTGATACCCAGTTGCCACCGCGTCTGCCCGTAGACCCGAAACGTGAAAAACCGTTTCATGAAGTCAAAAAATATATTGATCAAGCCAATCATCCGGTACTGCTGGTGGCTGAAAGTGCTGGACGCCGGGAAAGTCTTAAAGACGCCTTAAGGCCAAGTCTGGGTGATATTCCAACAGTTGAAAATTTTGATAGTTTTATTAAATCTCTGTATGCAATTGCCATTACCAATGCGCCTTTAGAGCGTGGTCTGGTATTGACCGATCGTGTCAGCGTAATTTCTGAAAATCAGCTGTATGAACATCGCGTGGTACAGCGCCGTCGCAAACGTCAACAGGAAGTTTCCGAAGAGTTTCTGATCCGAAGTCTAACTGAGCTGACCATGGGCGCGCCTGTGGCACATATCGATTATGGGGTCGGACGTTATGCCGGTCTGGTCACCCTAAGTATTGATGATCAGGATCACGAATTTTTGCAGCTGGATTATGCGGATGCCGCCAAAGTGTATGTGCCGGTGACCAATCTGCATTTAATCAGCCGGTATAGTGGTGGTGATCCGGATCTGGCACCGTTACATAAGCTCGGTACAGATGCTTGGAATAAAGCCAAACGTAAAGCACTGGAACAGATTCACGATGTCGCGGCCGAATTGCTGCATATTCAGGCACGGCGTTCTTCCAAACCTGGAATCAGTTTTGAAGTCGATCAAAGCCTGTATATGCAATTTTCTAGTGGCTTTGCCTATGAAGAAACACTGGATCAGGCCAATGCGATTGAAGCCACACTGCATGACATGCAGCAGGCCAAGCCGATGGATCGACTGGTGTGTGGTGATGTGGGTTTCGGCAAGACAGAAGTCGCGATGCGTGCCGCATTTGTTGCAGTGCAGAATAATCGGCAGGTGGCGATTCTGGTACCAACCACCTTGCTGGCACAGCAGCATTATGATTCATTCAAAGACCGCTTTGCCGACTGGCCGGTCCGGATTGAAGTGCTGTCACGTTTCGGTTCTTCCAAAGCACATACTAAGACCATTGACGACCTCATTGAAGGTAAAGTCGATATTGTGATTGGTACACATAAGATTTTGCAGGAAAATGTCCAGTTTAAGAATCTCGGTCTGATGATTGTCGATGAAGAGCATCGTTTCGGTGTGCGCGACAAGGAGCGAATCAAGGCCATGCGTGCCGATGTTGATATGCTGACACTGACTGCGACTCCAATTCCACGTACGCTGAATATGGCCTTTAGTGGCATGCGTGATCTGTCGATTATCGCCACACCGCCGGCACGCCGTCTTGCGGTGAAAACCTTTGTGCAGGAACATACCGATGACACCATTAAAGAAGCGATTCTGCGTGAATTGCTGCGCGGTGGTCAGGTTTATTTTCTGCATAATGAAGTTGATACAATCGATCGTGCCGCCGAGCATATCCGTAAACTGGTGCCGGAAGCGCAGGTGATTGTGGCCCACGGACAGATGCGTGAACGTGAACTGGAGCAGGTGATGCAGCAGTTTTATCACAAGGAATATAATGTTCTGGTATGTTCGACCATTATTGAAACCGGGATTGATGTTCCGAATGCCAACACCATTCTGATTGAACGTGCCGACAAACTGGGCCTGGCGCAATTACATCAGCTACGCGGACGTGTAGGGCGCTCACATCATCAGGCTTATGCATATTTGATGGTACCGTCATTAAAGGCCTTAAAAGGTGATGCAGAAAAACGTCTGGATGCCATTCAGCGTGCTTCAACTTTGGGTGCCGGTTTTATGCTGGCAACTGAAGATCTGGAAATTCGCGGCGCAGGTGAATTACTCGGTGAACAGCAGAGTGGTTCGATGCAGGCGATTGGTTATAGCCTGTATATGGAAATGCTGGAAAAAGCCACCAAAGCCATTCAAAAAGGTAAAACGCCAAACTTCGACGCACCATTGTCATTGACTGCCGAAATTACCCTGCATATGCCAGCACTGATTCCGGATGAATATCTGGGTGATGTGCATCAACGTCTGTTGTTCTATAAACGCATCAGTAATACCGATACCCAGGAAAAGCTGGATAATATCCGGATGGAATTGATTGATCGTTTTGGTATACCGCCGCAACCGGTCAAACAGCTCTTTGCTGTACATCAGATTCGATTGAAAGCCGAGCAGCTTGGTATTACTAAAATTGATATCAGCAGTCAGGGTGGGCATATTGAATTTGCACCGGATACTCCGGTTCAAGCCATGACGATTATCCAGATGATGCAGAAACATCCGACCTATTTCCGGATGGATGGCGGTCAACGTCTAAAAGTCATGGTCATGCTGGAAGACTATCAAAAGCGGATTCAGTTTATACAGGATTTACTGGACAGTCTGCTTAAAGAATTGCACTGATTTTATTCGATTAAATCAGCCTGAAAATTCAGTTTGGGTTTCATTTTCCAATGAAGTTTGCAGGAACAACAGGCTTGATTTTTTAATGAATTGTTTACAGTAATTGTTGTGATGTGCTTCGCAACAAATCATGAGAATTTGTCTTTAAACACATTGCTTTCAATATTCAGCTTCAGTTGGATATGTTAGTATTAGCCATCATTCTAATTTTGCATCATTTATAAAGATATGTTTAGTTTGCATCCACAACTTGCTCAAGATACGTTTTTTGTAGGCGACTTTCCTTTGTCAACATGTCGTTTGATGAATGATATGCAATTTCCCTGGCTCATTCTGATTCCACGTGTGCCGGGTGTCTCTGAATTATATGAATTGAGTCAAGCTGACCAAGAGCAGTTTTTAAGAGAGTCAAGCTGGTTATCAAGCCAGCTGGCACGTGTTTTCCGTGCAGATAAAATGAATGTAGCAGCGCTGGGTAATATGGTGCCGCAATTGCATTTTCATCATGTAGTTCGTTATCAGAACGACGTTGCATGGCCGAAGCCTGTTTGGGGTACACCTGCTGTTCCTTATAGCAGTGAAGTATTGGCACATATGCGTCAAACCTTAATGCTGGCTTTACGTGGTCAGGGCGACATGCCATTTGACTGGCGCATGGACTAATCAGCCAAGGCATTCCGAGAACCATGAACAGTTGCGGACTTCAGGGAGTGAGTGAGTGCAATTAGACGACTGGATTCAAAAAGAACCCCATCAGTTTGAGTATTTCCATCGCATGATGGGATACATCATGCTGTCTGTGGTTCTGGTCGTCTTTCATTACACTGAACCAGATACCCAGTATCAGCTTTTTGTTCCATTTTTTTTGTTTCTGGTTTTGCTAATTACACCGAAACTATCTCGCTGGCTGATCTATCGTCATGATTATCACATCCGGCGTAATATTCTTTTCCTGATTGATGTCATTGTCATTTCGGTGGTTTTGGCGGCCGTGCATCTGGACTTGGTCTTGTCCTTGCTGGGTCTGGTCGCAGTGCTCTATACCGCGATCAGCAATAAAATTTCATTTATGATGGCATCTCTAGCCAGCCTGATCGGGATTACGCTTTTTTATCTGGCTAATATTCTGGTCTTTGGGTTTAATAATTATTTCGAACCGACCAGCAGTGAGTTGACCGTTTTAGGCTTTATCTGTCTGATTACCTATTTTGGTGTCGGAAGTTTTTATCAAAGTGGTCGTGTGCAATACATGACCCAGAAAAAAGACCATTATTTCGAACAGATGAACCGTTATATGGAATTTGCCAATCAGCTGAGTCGCTATGCGCCCGTGCAGTTGTGGCAATCCATTATGAAAGGTGAATCTGAAGCCAAAATTGAATATAAACGTAAAAAGTTGACGATCTTTTTCTCTGATATTCAAGGTTTTACCGAGCTATCTGAAACCCTGATTCCAGACGATTTAGCTTTCCTGCTGAATGACTATCTGCGGCACATGACTGAAATCGCCAAAAATTATGAAGCGACTGTCGATAAATTCATGGGTGATGCGATCCTGATTTTCTTTGGTGATCCGAACTCTGAAGGTGTGGAACAGGATGCCAAGAACTGCATGGAAATGGCATTGGCGATGCGTCAGCAAATGAAATTGCTGCGGGAACGCTGGATTAAAATGGGTTATCCGCCACTGCATATCCGTATGGGGATTTCGACCGGTTATTGCCACGTAGGGAATTATGGGGCAACGCATCGTATGGCCTATACCATTGTAGGGCGTGATGCCAACCTGGCAGCGCGTTTGCAAAGTGCAGCGGAAGTTGATGAAATCCTGATTTCGGAAGATACTCATAATTTGATCAAAGATGATTATCTTTGCGCACCGAAAAAGCCGATTTTCCTGAAAGGCATTAAAGCACCTGTAAGAACTTGGCAGGTCATGGAAAAATACGCGTCTCAGAAAGTTGAGTATCAGCGCTGGTTTGATTATGAATATAAGGGCTTTCATTTATTACTGAATCTGGATGAAGTGCAAAACTTTGAATATCCCGAGCTGATTCATGTACTGGAAAAAATGATTAAACGTATTGAAACTCAGCAGAAAATGACCAATTCGCAAGGTATTGTCAAACTGAAGCTTGAAGATGAAGTGATTGAACATATTTAGAACTTATCTAAATTAACTCAAGCCAAATAAAAAACATTTGATTAAAACTGCTTATATTCAAATAGCAAAAACCACGCCTGAGCGTGGTTTTTTATTTTAGCCTGCAACGAAAATCTTAGTGATTTTCTGAAGCATGGTTAATGGTGTATTTCGGAATTTCAATTTCCAGATCCTCATCGTCCAGTTTAACCTGACAAGAAAGACGTGAATCAGGTTCTAGACCCCAAGCACGATCGAGTAAGTCAGCTTCAACATCATCCATTTCTTCCAGACTGTCAAAACCTTTGCGTACCACTACATGGCAGGTGGTACACGCTGCTGACATATCGCAGGCATGTTCGATTTTAATGCCATTTTTCAGCAGGCTTTCGCAAAGATTGGCATTTTGTTCGACTTCAAACTCAGCACCTTCGGGGCAAATCTGCGCATGTGGAAGAACTTTAATACGTGGCATAGTCGTTACCTTAAATTAGTTTGAGTTTGACCAGTCGTCGAGTTTAGTACCCTTGAGAGCAGCATCAATATGTTGATTCATACGTGCTGCTGCAAAAGCATCACTATGTATTTTAAGCTGTTCAACTGCAGATTCAATTGCTTTGATATCTGAACCCTGAAGCTGAGTTTCAAGTTGTCCCTGTGCAGTTTGCAATGCTGCAAGCTGTTCCTCAGTCAAAAGACTAGCATCTGCTTTGAGTGCCTGAACCAGTGCTTCCAGTTCACGCTGTGCTTCAACTTTGGTTTCATTCAAATGACGAAGATTTTTATCTTCTTCAGCGAACTTATAACCCTCTAGCAACAGGCGTTCAGTATCTTCACCCGATAAACCATAAGATGGCTTGATATCGATTTGAGCAGTCACGCCAGAGGTGGTTTCTTTGGCAGATACAGTCAGCAAGCCATCAGCATCCACCTGGAAAGTCACTTCAATACGTGCTTGTCCGGCAGTCATTGGTGGAATGCCATGCAGCACAAATCGGCCCAGACTACGACAATGTTCAACCAGATCACGTTCACCTTGAACCACATGAATTAACATGGCAGTCTGGCCATCTTGATAAGTGGTAAATTCCTGACGACGAGCGACTGGAATCGCAGTATTGCGCGAAATTAATCGTTCAACCAGTCCGCCCATGGTTTCAAGACCAAGAGACAATGGGGTCACGTCCAATAACAAGGAACCATCAGTCGAGTTGCCAATTAATTGGTTCGCAGTAATTGATGCGCCAATCGCAACCACTTCATCCGGGTTAATGGTGCATAGCGGTTCTTGATTGAATACTTCACGCACGGCTTTTTGTACCGCATAAGAACGGGTTGAGCCACCGACCAAAACGACATTCTGAATATCATCCAGTTCAAGCTTGGCATCACGCATCACACGCTTACATACGCTGATGGTTTTATCCAAAGCAACTTTGATGATCTCTTCAAATGTCGGGCGGTCAAGCGTCAATACTTGATCAAGCAATTTGAGTTGAACTGAATCTGCATCAGACAAAGCTTCTTTGGCTTTACGTGCCGCAACGACAAAATGTGCATATTCGGCATCATTCAAAGTGTCAATATTCAGTTGTTTCTTGGCCCATTTCAGGATCAAACGATCCAGGTCATCACCACCGAGGGCAGTGTGGCCACCGGTTGCCAGAACTTCAAACACACCTTGACTAAAACGCAGAATCGAAACGTCAAAGGTACCGCCACCCAAGTCATAAATCACATAGTTGCGATCTGTACTCAGATTACTTTCCTGATCAAGACCATAAGCCACAGCAGCAGCAGTTGGCTCATTCAACAAACGTAAAACATTCAAGCCGGCAAGCTGGGCAGCATCACGGGTTGCCTGACGTTGGGCTTCATCAAAGTATGCCGGAACAGTAATCACTGCACCATTGACCGGGTTTTGCAGACTGGCTTCAGCGCGGTCTTTCAACTGCTTTAAAATTTCTGCAGAAATCTCAACCGGAGTCTTACGGCCTTGCGCGGTTTCAAAAGCCGGCATTTCATTCGCTTCACCAACCAACGCATAAGGGTGCTGGAATTTGATGTCACCTTTCGAACGACCCATAAAACGTTTTACAGAAACGATGGTGTTTTTAGGGTCAGAAGTAATGAAAGGCGCAGCTTCATTGCCGTATTGAGTCTGTTGTTCTGCATAATGCACGATAGAAGGAAGTAGCACACGACCTTGTTCGTCATTAAGTACTTTGGCTTTACCTGAAAGAACCGTGGCAACCAAAGAGTGGGTGGTGCCTAAATCGATACCAATCGCAATGCGGTGTTCATGTGGTGCACTTGATTGACCTGGTTCTGCAATTTGCAAGAGAGCCATAGTGTTACATCCTTTGCACGTTAAATATTAAATACTAAAAATTAGAAATCATCATCAAGATCAAAGCTGTCATCGTCCAGGAAGCGGTCTTCCGCTTTGTCGATATCGGCCATGACTTTAACGAAGAAGCGTAGTTTGCGCACTGTATCGCGTGCTTCGGCCCAGTCTTCATCCGCATAATCAATTTTGAACTCGCGAACCAAGCCCTCAATCCATTGCTGGACTTCGACTTTCAGTGAAGTTAAATCTTCAGCAGAAGTTGCATCGTCAAGTTGTTCACGAATTTCCAGAGCGTCCTGCAAGAATTCAAAATCACTGATCGACTGATCTAAGTGATAATCCTGTTTCTTGAGAGTCAGTAAATACGCTGCACGGCTATCGACCGCTGACAAGGCTTTAAATGCCTGATTGATATCACTTGATTTAATCAGAGCTTGATCTTTGTCTTCAGCTTTATCTGGGTGATATTGTTGCTGCAACTTTAAAAATTCAGTCTTTAAAGCCGCCAAATCAATATCGAGTGCTACAGGAAGGTTGAACAACTCAAAATGATTCATGGGAGATGGGATCCGCGATTAATGAGCAAAAATAACTGTATAAATGCAATTAAAACAGTGTGAAACACACTGTTTTAATGTCAAAAGAGAATAACTGCCGGGTTTATACAGTGAAGGATTCACCACAACCGCATTCGCCTTTTTTGTTGGGGTTGTTAAATTCGAAGCCTTCGTTCAAGCCGTTTTTAACATAGTCCATCTCCATACCTTCAAGATAAACCAGGCTTTTCGGGTCAACGAATACTTTAACCCCAAACTGCTCAAAGGCTTGGTCATGTGTATCGACTTCATCGACGAACTCGAGCACATAGGCCAGACCAGAACAGCCTGAAGTTTTCACACCAACGCGAATGCCTTCACCCTTACCGCGATTTTTTAAATAATTGCTGATATGAGTTGCAGCATTTTCAGTTAAATGGATCATGAAAACTCCGTTAAAATTTCAAAACGTGGAACAATTAAGCTTTAACTTTCTTGCTACGGTAGTCTTCTACAGCTGCTTTGATTGCATCTTCAGCAAGAACAGAGCAGTGTACTTTTACTGGTGGAAGTGCAAGTTCAGTTGCAATATCAATGTTCTTGATCGCTTGAGCTTGATCCAAAGTTTTACCTTTGAGCCATTCGGTCACAAGTGAACTTGATGCAATGGCAGAACCACAACCATAAGTTTTGAAACGTGCTTCTTCAATCACGCCTTCATCGTTTACCTGAATCTGTAAACGCATCACGTCACCACATGCTGGCGCACCAACCATACCAGTACCAACGTTTTCAGCATTTTTGTCTAAAACGCCAACATTACGAGGGTTTTCGTAATGATCAATTACTTTTTCGCTATAAGCCATGTTGCTTCTCCAAACCTCGGGGTCAGCCTTAGTATTAAATATGGGGGTAAAAAAACTTTTCTCAATGAGATAGCAACGGATTTGTCACTATCTCAGAATGAAAATTAGTGCTCAGCCCACTCAACTTTAGAAAGGTCAATACCTTCCTTATACATATCCCAAAGCGGAGAAAGTTCACGTAACTTCTCAACAGCAGCTTTAGTGATAGTCAATACGTGATCGATATCTTCTTCAGTAGTGTATTTACCAAAGCTGAAGCGGATCGAACTGTGTGCAAGTTCGTCTGAAAGACCCAATGCACGAAGTACATAAGATGGTTCAAGTGTTGCAGATGTACATGCCGAACCTGAAGATACCGCAGCGTCTTTCAATGCCATCATCAATGATTCGCCTTCAACGAAGTTGAAGCTAATGTTTAAGTAGTTCGCAACGTTTTGTGTTGGATGGCCGTTCAGGAACACTTGTTCAAGACCTTGTAAACCATTCCATAGCTTGTCGCGAAGTACACGTAAACGAGTCTGTTCAGCTTCCAGGTTTTTGCCTGCAAGTTCAAAGGCTTCACCCATACCTACAATCTGGTGAGTCGCAAGGGTACCTGAACGCATACCTCGTTCATGGCCGCCACCGTGCATTTCAGCTTTAAGGCGTACACGTGGGCTACGACGTACAAACAGTGCGCCAATACCTTTAGGGCCATAGATTTTGTGCGCAGAGAAGCTCATCAAGTCTACTTTTAAAGTTGAAAGATCAATTTCAACTTTACCTGCTGCCTGAGCCGCATCCACGTGGAAGAAAATCTTGTTGGCGCGAGTGATTTCGCCAATCGCTGCAACATCAGTCACAGTGCCGATTTCATTGTTTACCATCATCAGGGAAACAAGAATCGTGTCTGGACGAATCGCTGCTTGTACCATTTCTGGAGTAATTAAACCGGTTTGAGGTTGCGGCTCAATATAGGTAATTTCAAAACCTTCTGACTCAAGTTCACGACAGGTATCTAAAACTGCCTTATGTTCGATTTTAGAGGTAACGATATGTTTACCTTTAGATGCATAGAAATGAGCCACACCTTTAAGCGCAAGGTTGTCTGACTCGGTTGCACCTGAAGTCCATACGATTTCACGTGGATCAGCTTTAATTAAATTCGCAACTTGTTCACGTGCATATTCAACTTTTTCTTCTGCTTGCCAACCATACGCGTGTGAACGAGATGCCGCATTACCAAAGGTACCATCGAATGTTAAGCATTCCATCATACGTTCAGCAACCTGAGGATCTACAGGAGTTGTAGCTGCATAATCAAGATAAATCGGACGTTTCATGTCAAATACCTGTAACCGATAAAAGGGCTGAATCTAAAGGTGCTGATTTTTGGCGTAATGACACAGTCTGGACGTTGTCACGTGCAACCAGATCAGCAAGCGAGATTTTTTCTAAATAATCGGCGATGTGATGGGAGAGTTCCTGCCATAAATCATGAGTCAAGCACATCGCACCATTCTGGCAGTTGCCTTTATGGTCACAGCGAGTCGCATCAACTGTTTCGTTTACAGCTTCAATAATTGCTAACACAGTAATTTCATCTGCATTACGTGCTAAATGGTAACCACCATTTGCGCCACGAACACTAGAAACTAAACCATGACGCTTGAGCTTCGCAAATAACTGCTCAAGATAAGCAACAGAAATAGTTTGACGTGCTGCAATTTCAGCGAGCGTTATCGTTTTTTCAGAAGGCTGCAAAGCTAGATCAAGTAGAGCAGTCACAGCGTAGCGACCGCGAGTGGTTAGGCGCATGATTCGATACACATGGTTAGACTAGATGTGTAGATTTTATGAATCCCGACTAAATTAGTCAAGTTATTTTTAGTAGACCTTAGTGGGATTTAATTTTTGGAGAATGAAAGATTTACATGCTCAGCCAATTATACACTAATAACGTAATCAAAAGTACGCTGCTCAGGCCAAAAATGATATTAATACGCTTTTGACGGCGTTCGATCCGTTTCAGGCGGTTTTTATACTGTTTGACTTCCACTTGCAGGGTATTGATCTTGGAGCGCTGTTCTTCAATTTTCTTTAAAAGCGGTGCAATACGCTTTTTAGAAGCAATAATTTCCGCTTCATCCGTCGGCGCATCAGACAGCCAGTGTTTCCAGTCGGCTAATACTTTAGGCAAACTGAATACGGTTAACAGATCACGAAATTCATCTTTTAAAACCTGATGACCATCAATACGCATGCTACGAATGCTACGACGATTACCAAAAATGAAAATTTTAATCAGATCGGGAAGTGTAGTGCGTACATCCAGGTCGACAATGCGGCCCGGTGCTTTATGGTCAAACAATAGTCCATTGGGGGTGAATTGCACATAAAAGTCGAAATACGGAATATAGCTATTGATTTTAATCGAGATGTTTTCATCTACAAACTTTTTGGCCTGTAATGCAACGACACGATCATGCTTGAGAATGAAAGTAAATATTGTCTCTAAAACAATTAACGTCATCGTAAGCAACAAATGCGGTTGATTTTGACTTTGTTGCGATTCGCTCATATACAACCAATCCTTACCTGAAATATAAAGTGAAAAAGCTTCCTGCTTGTGAAGAGATTTCAGGGTTAAATCAAATTAGACTTGAAATAAATTGCTTTGTAGAACAGTTTATCAAATCTATCAAGTACTAAATTTGCTATTATGCAGTGGTTTTGTAGAATAATTTATAATAATTGCGCAGAAAACAAACAGGAGCCGTGCACATGGACAAGTCAAAAACAGCACAAGACTCAGCTGAAGCTTCGAATGAGAAAATGCTGAAACCCAAGTCTAAATCTGCCTCGGAGCGCAAATCGGTTCTTGATTTTCGTAAATACACCAAACAGATCTGGTTGGCTGGACTTGGGGCATTTTCACGTGCAGAAGAGGAAGGCAATAAACTGTTTGACTCGCTGGTCAAGGTCGGGGAAGAACTTGAATCTAAAACTGCAGATATTGCCGATCAAACTGTAGAGAAGGTTTCAGAAAAAGCCAAAGAGTCGGTCACAGACACCAAAGACAAAGTGGAAAAATTAATCGACAACTCTGTTCATCACTCATTGAATCGTATAGGATTAGTCACACTGAAGGATGTACAGTATTTGGAACGTTTAATTCTCCAGTTGCATGCCAAGGTTGATCAGTTGACTGCGGAACAAGAAAAAATGAAAGAAGAATTGCCGAAAAAACTTAAATAAAATGACTTTATTTATTATTCAATGTTTTTTTCGCATATTTTTTGAAAAAAAAGAGGTTCTTAAGTATTGCGTTTATACCTAAAGCATTGCTATAAAGGCGTTATGGCATGTTAAACCAATTCTTGAACCTTAAATAAACGATATTAAGAGGACGTAATCTTCATGAATAAATCAGAATTAATTGATGCAATTGCAGAAAAAGGGGGATTATCTAAGGCTGACGCAGGTAAAGCTTTAGATGCTACAATTGCTTCTGTTACTGAAGCTTTAAAATCGGGTGATACAGTAACTTTAGTGGGTTTTGGTACTTTCGGTGTGAAAGAACGCGCTGCACGTACTGGCCGTAACCCACAAACTGGTGCTACTCTTGAGATCAAAGCAAGCAAAGTACCTAGCTTCAAAGCAGGTAAAGGCTTAAAAGACGCTGTAGCTTAAGCTTACCCAGCGACGAAACGCGCCTTCTTTGGCGCGTTTTTTATTGATAAATTTAATTGTGATGATTAACACATTCATTCAATGGGTATTTTCGGTTAAAATCCTTTGCAAATAAAATATTGGAATACTTATGGAAGCTTTTCGTAAAGTTATTAAGGGTTGGTTGGGCAAAGTCTTGCTCGTTCTGTTTTTGACCCCGTTAGCACTTGTAGGTATTGAAGGATATTTTAGCAGCGGAAACTCTGATGCGGCAAAATCAGTGAACGGGACTGAAATATCTCAAAAAGAATTAGAGTCACTGACCAAATCATTTAAAGAACAATATCTCAGTTATGCCAATGGGGATGAAACTTTACTGAATCAAAGCTTCATTGACCAAAAAGCCATGGATACTCTGGTTGCACGTACTTTATTGCTGCAACAGGCTGAAGAATTAGGGATCAGTCTGAGTGACCAGCAAATTGAACAGATGATTGCTCAGCAGCCTACTTTCCAGCAAGATGGAAAGTTCTCGAATTCTTTATATGAAAATTATCTAAAATCAATTGGCATGACCAATCGCGCTTTGATTGAAAGTTTACGTAAAGATCATGCGCTGAAGATGCTGTCATCGACTTTCCTGGATTATCCATTGGTAAGCCCAGTCGAAATGCAGCAGATTGCTGATTTACAAACTGAACAACGTCATATTCATATTTCCAGCATTAATCTGGACAGCTATAAAAAAGATGTCAAAGTGACGGATGCAGATATTGCTGCCTATTATGAAAAACACAAAACGCTATTCAAACAGCCGACCAGCGTAGATGTCGACTATGTGGTGTTAAAGCCAAGCGATATTCAGGTGGAGAGTTTAGCGGTTACAGAGGCTGAGCTTCAGGAAGCGTACACGGCTTTTGTCGCGACACAAAAACAGGCAGTTAAACCAGATGTGAAGCATATTTTAATTACGGCGGACAGTCGTAGTGATGCTGAAGCGAAAAAACTGGCGACCGAGATTGCAGCCAAAATTAAAGCCGGTACCACTTTTGCTCAAGCTGCAGCACAATATTCTGAAGATCCTGAATCTAAGTCTAAAGGTGGTGCGCTTGCTGTCTATGAAGAAGGTGTATTTGGCACTGCATTTGACCAGACGGTTAATTCTTTAAAATCAGGTCAGGTTTCTGCACCGGTGAAAACAGATTATGGATACCACATTATTTCTGTGCAAACGCCAGATGTTGCGGTTCCTTCTTTTGAGTCACAAAAAGCACGTTTGTCTGAAGAAGCCTTGGCTGCTAAAAAATCCAATGCATTCTCTGATACGGTCAATACGCTAAATGATATGGTAGTAGGAAGTGATTCTCTGGATGTCGTTACACAGGAAGTTAAAGGTGTACAAGTCCAGAAAGCCCAAGGAGTAAAACTTTCGACTCGTGATCCAGTGCTGAGCGATGCTAACCTCAAGGTTAAACTGTTTAATGACGATGTTAAAAATGGTGATCGTAATGCTTCATCAAGCATTCAGTTGGCCAATGGTGATGTAGCCTGGATCAAGGTGCGTAATTATCATGCTGCTGGCGAACAAACACTGGCAGAAGCAAAACCGCGTGTTAAGGCTCAGTTGATTGAAGACAAAGCAGCTGCTTTGGCAAAAGCAAAAATTCAGAAAGCTTTGGATGAGTTCAAAACCAAACCGGCTGCGGCAGTGGCGAAAGGTGATTTGATCTTTGAAGATGCTGGTGTTTACACACGTGCTGAAGGTTTGCTAAAACGTGATGTACAGCGTGCGGCTTTTAGTCTTCCGACACCAAAAGCAGGCCATTGGTCAGTGACGACAGCGAAAATGCCGAATGAGCTGGTTGTGGTTGCGGTATCAGAAGTGAAGAAGAACCCGGTAGATGTATTGAGTGCAGAACAACGCAGTGAGTTGGTGAAGTTATATCAACAACTTCGTGGTCAGCAGGAATTTGATGACTATACGCGTTACCTGAAATCTCAGGCAAAAATCAAATAAAATTGTTGTATAAAAAAACCAGCCTGCGGGCTGGTTTTTTTATGCTCTAAGCAAATAATGGATTAAGCACGAATAATCAGTTCATAACCAGTATATTTGCGCATATTAATTACGCCAGTATCCAGAATTAAGTACTGCCCCTTGATGCCTTGTAACTTGCCACGAATTAAGGGAGTTTTATCAAGATTATGCGATTTAATCTTTTCCGGATATTGTTCTACCGGATAAATAAACTCTCGTGCGAATTCATCTTCCAATACTTCAATATTTTCATTAAATTCTAGATTCTGATTAAATTCTTCGCGAATGCTTTGAATTTTAGGCGCAAATTCTTCCAGCAGTTGTTCACGCACTTCAATCAGGTTCAATGGTTCTGCTTCACCTTTCAGTAGCTTGCGCCAGTCAGTTTTATCAGCAACCTGCGTACCAAACATGACCTCAAGCTTTCCGGAAAGACGACGTGAGCCCACTTTCATAATCGGCAGGGCCTGGGTGGCACCCTGATCAAGCCAGCGAGTCGGCATTTGGCTGGTACGGGTAATGCCGACCTTTAATGCACTGGAATTGGCCAGATAGACAATATGTGGTTGGAAGCAGACATTCTGTGCAAATTCATCTTCGCGGCAAGTGCCCAAATGATAATGGCACGTCTCTGGCTTCATGATGCACATATCACATGAAGCATTGGTTTTAAAACATTTAAAACAGTGACCTTGCGAAAATGATTTGGAAGTTTTGTTGCCACAGGACACGCAGTAAATATTACCGGTCCATTCAATCTCGATTTCCTGGCCTAAATTAAACGGAAGATCAATTTCTGCACGATCTAAAATTAATTTATATTCAACATTTGCCCGCTGTATCTGTTGATCAGTTACACTAAGGTCCTTGAGGCCGACGTGCATTTTATGACAAATGCCCTGAAGTTCCATAAAAATTACTCACTTAAATCATAAGGATGCAGTTATGGCTGAGCAGAATGTCATTACCTCGATGCTAGACGATTTCGCACAGGAACAGCCAATTCATACTGCTATTTGTATTGGGCAGGACTTGAGCCAAGTCCAGTTTCAGCCAGCTATTCAATGGTCCTATTTTAGCGTATCTGACTTTTTAAATCTGCCTTTTCAGCAACGTTATGACTTGGCTGTGGTGATGCTGGATACTGTAGAAACAGAACATTTGTCTGAACAGATCATGAGTCAAATTCTGGTGAAATTACGTGATTTGTTTGCCAAACGGCTAGTGGTGATCAGCCGGATGCAAAATGAAAAGTTATTGAGAGCTTTAGGATTTACCCAGCTGATTGACAAAACTATACATGAGGCCGATTTTGCGCTGTGGCAGTTTAATATTTTAACCTATAAGCACGTGCCAGACTGGTTTAACTCCAAATTTTGGGCCAATCCGGAAAACTGGGATAAATTTCGCTGGTAAGCTAAAAACTAGCTTAACTAAGATTGCAAATATTAACACAATCTTGCCTAGACAATATGAGGGCAGGCCGTATTCTGTAATTAAGATGCACATAGGATATAGGATATGACAAACCTGAGTAGTATTGTGGAAATATTAGCAAAGCAGGCATTGGGTGGCGGGCAGTCGCAGCAGAAATCCTCACAACAAGGTGGCTTGGCAGATATCCTAGGGTCTGTGCTAGGGCATTTAAACCAGTCAAATCCTCAGCAAAATCAAAATACTCAAAACCAGCAAAATCAAACCGACCAGCAGAATCGACAAAATGGTCTGGGGGCAATTTTAGGTTCAGTACTAAGTCAGCTCGGTGGTGGTAGTACTCAAAGTACTGCTCAGTCTCGTTCAGGACTAGGTGGTTCTACCGGTAAAACCCTATTGATTGCTGTATTGCCTTTAGTGTTGGCCTGGATTCAAAAGCAAGGCGGTTTGCAAGGTGCGTTGGACAAGCTAAAAGGACAGGGACTCAACAGCCAGGTCGATGATTGGGTATCGACTGGTCCCGGTGAAAATGCCAATGTTGATCCGCAGCAGATGCAAAACCTGTTTGATGATCAGGAAGTTGAAGAAGTAGCACAGCAAACGCATGCACCGAAGCAGGATGTTTATAGTGCGATTTCACAGGTCTTGCCGCAGATTATTGATTCGCTTACTCCACAAGGTGAGCAGACCAGTAAGCAAGAAGCCAATAATGATATTCAAAATGTATTGAATATGGTTTCAGGACTTCTTAAAAAATAAATCTAAACATTAAAAAAATCCCGATATCTGTCGGGATTTTTTAATAACTATTAAATGATTTAGAATTTAATCTAGATTCATGCTAAACAGCTGATTAGATTTACAAATTTTCTTGGCAACATAATGAGATTTTCTCATGCGAATCAGGATAATCTGCGACTGAAAACCGAGTTCACCAAACTCGGGTTCTACCTGTACATAATGCAGTTGCCCATATTCATCCCGTACCCGTGCTTGAGCAGAAAAGCCGGGACGGGCATTGCCACTGGAAATCGTCGCCAGACGACCAAGTAAATTGACATTGTTCTTTTTATATTTGGGTGGAATAACCTGATCCAGACAGTGAATCATAAAAATAGTAAAAAAAGTCGCAATGATCAAAGCCGGAATAATGAGGTAGTAAGCAGGCAGAAACTTAAATTCCTGGGAATATATCAGGAACTGTAAAACATAGCCGGCAAAGCTAAAATTCATCAGGAAGAAAAACACAATCAAGGTTTTGGAGAATTTGACGTTTAGTAGATCCATCTGCTGAAAGTCATAAGGTGAAATTTTTTGCAGAAACTTGCTGGGTCTGAGTCCAAAATAGAAACCAATGGTTTTCACCACACCAAACAGAATAATCGCCAATAAACTCAGATGAAAAGGCATCAGGTTATAGTCTAGAAAAAATTCAGGCATGGTGAAGTCCGTTTTAGTCTTATTCTGAGAGGTAAATTCCACCATCAGAATGCACGGTAATCTCTACTTTTTCAAGTGCTTGACCTTGGCAAGGCCCAGAAATGCATTCACCGCTTTCTACCAGAAACAAGGCGCCATGCGTAGAGCACTCAATAAATTCCTGATCACGATCCAGAAACTGGTTTTCCAGAAATTCCAGTTCGACCTGCAAATGCGGACACAGGTTTTGATAGGCATAGAAGGCACCGTCACGCTGTGTGATAAAGATATTATCTCCATCAGGAAGCTCAAAAGAGCGTGCTTCGCGCTCTGGAACGTCTTCGGTCATGCAGATTTTAAACATTAAGCACATTCCTTTTGAAAGTCTTGTAATAATGCCGCATAGTCTTCAACTGCCAGGCGCGGACCAAATTGTGAAACCACTTGGCTCGAAATGAGAATTGCCAGTTCAGCCGCAGCTTGAAGGCCCAGATTAGCATTCAATCCGTACAGGAAAGCCCCGGCAAAAGCGTCACCGGCACCGTTGGCATCTACTGCAGTAACTTTGCGACCTGGAACAGTAAAGGTATTCTGATGATCAGAAATGAGTGCACCTTCAGCTGACAATGTAATGACAACGTGTTGACTGATTGCTTTTAATTTAAGCAGGGCTGCCTCAAGATTATCTGTTTCTGTATACATCAGCGCTTCTTGCTGGTTACATAGCAGTAGGTCAACACCATCTGCAATCATTTCATCCAGACCGGCACGCGCGTATTGCACCATGGCAGGATCAGATAAAGTTAGAGCAATTTTAACGCCATTAGCACGTGCAATATCACGTGCTTGTTGTACCGCATGACGTGCTGTTTCAGAAGTTGATAAATATCCTTCAAGATATAACCATTTCGCGCTATTGAGTGCGCTGAAATCGATTTGTTGATCAGTCAGTTCGGCCGTAATACCCAGATAAGTATGCATGGTACGTTCAGAATCAGGGCTGACCAGAACCATACATGTCCCTGTCACGCCTTCACTGATCGATTGGGTGGTGGTCTTAATGCCGGCATCATTCAAACCTTGCAGGTAGATGTGTCCCAGTTCGTCATTTCCGACACGACAGCCATAAAATGCAGAACCACCGAGCGCAGAAAATGCCACGGTAGTGTTGGCTGCTGAACCGCCTGAAGCCTGACCCTTATACACTTGAGTCGCTTGAAGATTTTGATAAAGAGTGGCCTGAGTCTCACCATCTGCAAGTTGCATGGTGCCTTTTTGCAAGTGATGTGCAGTTAAAAAGTCATCAGAAACTTTAAATTCTTGGTCAATCAGCGCATTACCAATCGCAAAAAGATCAACAGTTGCCATGTTCAAATATCACATTAAAAATGAAAGTCCTAAGTTTACACGATTGCTTGGGATAGCTGTAGTTTGCTGAATCATTTTCAAATAATTTAAAAAAATGCTGTATTTTGTTCAGCAGCTATCTTTGGTCTAAAAACTGACTTATTTTTGTGCACTAGGGCGCTGCAGCATTGATTTAAGGATCACATTTTATTTATAAAGAGATATCGCTCCTGGCATGATACTTTAAGTCGCTTGGCAACTGTCATTCTCCACAACAATTTCAAATAGTGTGCGTATATGAATATTAAAATTGTAACAGCCGAACAACTCCCGGATCAGATCGAAACACTGGCAACTCTGGCACGTAAAGAAGGCTATAATTTGGTAGATAAGTTAATAGAAGAATATCGCACCGGGAAAAACTGCTTTAGCCACGCCAATGAATATCTGGTGGTGGCGCATGATGGCAAGAAATTGGTTGCCTGTGGCGGCTTAAACCAGCAATTGGGAGATAACGGCATTGAAGACCGCATTGGTCGTGTACGCCGTTTCTATGTGCATCCGAAATATCGTCAGCATGGCGTAGGCAAACAGCTTTTGGCTTACCTGGAGCAATTGGCACGTCCGCATTATTCAGCTTTGTGCCTGCAAACAGATACCCGACTGGCCGCCAGTTTTTATCAAAAGCAGAATTATGTATTTGTGGAAAACAATCCAAGCTATAACTATTTTAAATATCTGATTTCTTAAGCTTGTAAATACTCATCTAGAGGCAGGAAGTAAATTTGATGATTTAATTTTCAAATGATCAAGTTTACTTAATTCGATCAAAATCCTCGGTTTTCAACGTGAATAATTCAGATAACTAAAGCTATAATGCGCTTAGTTATTTTAATTAAAGCATTAGGAGATCGCATGACTGTAGATGTCACTGAAACCATTTCTCAAACTGTACATCCTGCGTTTCAGTTGGTACGTCAACAACATGTTGAAGCTTTAGACATTTTCGTGTCTGAATATAAACATAAAGTGACTGGCGCCACACATTATCATCTGGCGACCAATCACGACGAAAATGTCTTTCTGGTGGCGTTTCGTACCCAGCCGATGGATTCTAAAGGCGAAGCACATATTCTGGAACATACTGCGCTGTGTGGTTCAGAAAAATTCCCGGTGCGTGATCCATTCTTCCTGATGATTCGCCGTTCACTGAATACTTTCATGAATGCCTTTACTGCGGCGGACTGGACTGCGTACCCATTTGCGACGCAGAACAGCAAGGATTTCCAGAACCTGCTTGAAGTGTATATGGATGCAGCATTTGCTGCGAACCTCAATCCACTAGATTTTGCCCAGGAAGGCATTCGCATTGAGCTGGAAAATGGCGAGCCTGTCTATAAAGGCGTGGTCTTTAATGAAATGAAAGGTGCGATGAGTTCGCCTTCAGATCAGTTGTATCACACGCTGGCGCATCATTTATTCCCAAATACGACCTATCACTATAATTCGGGTGGTGATCCTAAAGATATTCCTGACCTGACTTACCAGGAGTTAGTTGATTTCTATAAGTCACATTACCATCCAAGTAATGCAGTCTTCATGACCTTTGGCAATAAAACAGCATTCGAACTGCAAGAGCAGTTTGAACATCTGGCATTGTCTAAATTTGAAAAAGGTCAGACGCTGTATCCAACACCTGAAACCCGCCTGACTGCACCATTGACGGTTACAGACAGCTATGCGGTCGATGCCGAAGATCTACAGGACAAGACCTATCATGTGCTGTCATGGTTATTACCGGAAGCCAGTGACATTAAACTGCGTTTGGGCATGCGTTTAGTTGAAGGTATCTTATTAGAAGATTCAGCATCGCCACTGCGTCATTATCTGGAAACTTGTGGTTATGCAGATGCAACAGGTCCATTCATGGGCGTGGATGATTCTAATTTTGAAATGACTTTCTACTGCGCGGTACAGGGTTCAAATCCTGAACATGCAGAAGAATTTAAAAATGGTGTGTTTAAGGTTCTGGAAGATGTTGCCTCTAAACCAGTTGATCAGAGCATGGTCGATGCGATCCTGCATCAAATTGAATTGCATCAGCGTGAAATCAATGGCGATGGTACGCCGTATGGTTTGAGCTTGATTCTGAGCGGTCTGGGCAGCGCGATTCATCACCGTGACCCGGTCGAAGTTTGGGATGTGGACTCTGCCATTGCTGCAGTCAAAGAAGAACTACAAGATCCGATGTGGCTTTCCAATCTGATCAAACAGCATCTGCTGGATAACCCGCATCGTGTCCAACTGACACTGGTTCCGGATGCGACCAAATCTGCCAAAGAAGCAGCGGATGAAAAAGCGCGTCTGGCTGAAATTGGCAAGAATCTGACTGAAGAGCAAAAAGCTGAAATTATTGCGCAGACTGAGGCATTAAATGTGCGTCAAGATACACCAGATGACTTGAACTTGTTGCCGAAAGTCGGTCTGGAAGATGTCCCTGCGGAATTGCAAATTGTTCAAGGCCAGTTGCGCGAGATTATCTGTAACCGTGTTGATACGCCGTTGAACCTGTATCATGCCGGCACCAATGGGATTTATTATCAACAGGTTCTGGTCAATATTCCGGATGAAGTGGTGCAGTCGCCTTACTTTAACCTGCTGTCGATCCTGATGGGTGAAGTTGGTGCGGGTGAGTATGATTATCTTGAGTTCCAGCAACTGCAAACAGCGGTAAGTGGCGGTCTGGGCATGGGCGCATCTTTGCGTTCTAAAGTCGATGACAAAAACAAAATTACTGCCTGGTTGACGTTGACCACCAAATCTTTGGTGAATCATCTGGATGCAATTCGTCTGTTAAAGATCGGTTTTGAACAGCTTCGTTTTGATGAGAAAGACCGTATTGTTGAACTGTTACAACAGCGTAAAACGCGCTGGCAGTCACGTATTTCTGGTTCTGGACATAGCTATGCAATGCAAACGGCTTCACGTCAGCATAGTGCATTGGCTTTGCGTGATTATCACAATACCGGTTTGGGTGCATTGAACTGGCTGATCGAACTGGTCTCAAAAATTGAAAAAGATCCGGCTGAATATGATCTGCTGATTGACGAGTTAAAACGAATTCATCGTGTCTTGTTGCAAGCACCAAAGCAATTCCTGCTAGTGTGTGAAGAACCACAATCTGAGCATCTGATCGAAGAAATCCAGAATGTCTGGGACAAACTTGCGGTGGATTCTGCACCAGTTGCACTGACTCAAGTCGAAAAACTGACCCATGATCAGCACGAAGCCTGGTTGATTCAAGCAAATGTCCAGTTCTGTGCGGCTGCTTATCCGGCAGTTGAAGTCTCACACCCTGATGCTGCTGCATTGATGGTACTGGCGGGTTATTTGCGTAATGGCTTCCTGCACAGCGCCATCCGTGAAAAAGGCGGTGCCTATGGTGGTGGTGCCAGCTATGACGGCAATGCTTGTTCATTCCGTTTCTACAGCTACCGTGACCCACGTCTGGCAGAAACTTTCCAGGATTTTGATGCCAGTATCCAGTGGTTACTCAATGCACCACAACAGCCGCATCAACTGGAAGAAGCCATTCTGGGTCTGATTGCCAGCATGGATAAACCGGGTTCACCGGCGGGTGAAGCGATCACTGCATGTTATGCCTATCTGCATCAACGTACACCAGCGTTCCGTAAAAAATTACGTGAACGTTTATTGAATGTCACACTGGATGATTTGCAGCGTGTTGCACAGACCTATCTGGTCGAGCAGCAGGCGACGAAAGCAGTTGTGGCACCAGTGGCAAAGCGTGAAATGCTGGAGCAGCTTGGTTTTGTAATTCAACAAGTTCTATAAATAAAAAGAAGAGGATAAGGGATGGCGCTTAATTCGTTTAAGCGCTCAACTCTGCAGCTGAGCGTTTTGCTGGGCTGTGCAGTTGGGACGCAAGTGAATGCGGAAGAAATAGTAGTTAACAGCCCCATGCCGGCAACGGCCGAAGCCTGTGCCGCACTGGAAAGTAGTGCAGAGCGTCTGGCTTGCTATGATGCTTTATTTAAAATTCCGGTCACTGAGAAGCCTGCAATCGTTTCTGAACGTCGTGCAGCAGCAGAAATTGCGCCTGAACCCGATAATTTAAAAGCGAAAATTGGCCAAACTGTTTCCAATATTTATGCTTCTGAAGGATCAAAGCTGACGCCGAATCTGTCTTTGCTGGATAGCCGATGGGAACTCTCTCCGGAAAGTAAATTAGGCACCTGGAACATTCGTTCTTATCAGCCCGTGTATTTGATGCCAGGTTTCTGGACATCAAAGAAAAATGAATTCCCTCAAAGTGAAAATCCAGAAAACACAGTGAAGGAAGACCAAAATCTTACCTCAACCGAAGCAAAGTTTCAGTTGTCTTTAAAGACCAAGGCGGTTGAAAATATCTTGGGAGATAATGGCGATCTCTGGCTTGGTTATACCCAATCTTCACGTTGGCAGGTGTATAACTCGGAAGAATCACGTCCGTTTCGTGAAACCAACTATGAACCCGAAGCCAGTTTAATCTTCCGTACCAACTATGATCTTTTAGGTCTTAACTGGCGTATGTTGGGATTGACCATTAATCATCAGTCCAATGGCCGTTCTGATCCGTTATCACGTAGCTGGAACCGGGTGATGCTGAATCTCGGTTTTGAAAAAGACAATTTTGCCTTGATGGTTCGTCCTTGGTATCGCTTTGAAGAGAAGCGAGAAGATGATAACAATCCAGAAATCAAAAACTATATTGGCCGTGGAGACATGACCGCATTTTATCGTTATAAGGAGCATGATTTTTCATTGATGCTGCGACATACTTTAAAAGGTGGAGATAACAACCGTGGAGCCGTACAGTTCGATTGGTCATTCCCGATCAGTGGGCGTTTGCGTGGTCAATTCCAGCTTTTTGATGGTTACGGAGAAAGCCTGATTGATTATAACCACCGTGCCACTTATGTCGGTTTAGGTGTCTCCTTGATGAACTGGTTCTAAAATTCCCACTTGAATCATCTTGGAATGAAAATAAAAAACCATGCCGCTGCATGGTTTTTTCTAGGTAGATTAACCAATCTGGATTTCTGAAGGCGGATGTTTGAGACGACTCTTTTTGGGAGTCGCAATAAAATAAGCAAGTGTGAGTGGCCCTAGACGACCTGCGAACATTAACAACATCAGAATGATCAAACTGGCCGGTTGTAGCTCCTCTGTCACCCCTCGGGACAAGCCAACGGTACAGGCTGCAGACACAGCTTCAAATAACAGATCCAGAAAATCCTGCTCAGGTTCCAAGATTAATAAGCTCATAAAACCCATCATGATCAACGCTGCAGTAATACACACGACGGCCAATGCTTTAAAAGTGGTTTTTTCAGGAATAGAGTGATTAAACAGCCGGATCTCATCTTCGCGTCTTAAAAAACTGATTACGCTGATGACCACAATAATAAACGTACCGACCTTAATGCCGCCCGCCGTACTTAAGGAACCTCCCCCGATAAACATGAGCAGCATGGTAATGAGACTGGATGCATCACTCATTTGTTCCATTGGCAAGCTATGAAAACCTGAAGAGCGGGGAACGGTGGCATGGAACCAGGCATTCACGGCCTGATCGCCCAAACTCATGAGACCTAAGGTCTGTGGATTGGAAGCCTCCAATAGCCAAAGTACGATAAAAGCACTTAGGTTCAGACCCAGAATCGTTGAGAGGATTAGCTTGCTGTTGGTACTCAACTTACGCCAGCGCTTATGTTCTTTGACGTCCATCAGCACCAGAAAACCGATACCGCCAATGATATACAACATACTGATGGTAAAGGTAATCAGATACTGTCCTGAAAAGCTCATCAAGCTATTTGGAAATAGTGAAAATCCACCATTATTAAAAGCGGAGACGCTATAAAAAGCTGCATAAAATAGTGCATCGCTAAACTGATATTCTTTGAGCCAAGCCAAAGTCAGAATCAGCGTGCCGATCGCTTCAAAAAACAGGGAGTATAAAAACACGGCTTTAATGGTAAAACTGACTTTCTTCAGGCTGGTTTGTCCAATGGACTCCTGTGCCATGACTTGTTGTTTTAGCCCCAGTTGCGGTCCCAGACTCATCACTGCCAGAATGGCAAAGGTCATAAAACCCAAGCCGCCGCATTGCAACAAAAACATAATCACGATTTGACCAAATACGGTATAGGCTTCACCGACATTCACCACCGATAGCCCTGTAATAGTCACAGCAGAAGTTGCTGTAAAAATCGCCTCTAGCCAGCTGATTTCTCCATGATGTGCAATAGGCAGCATCAATAGCAGTGAGCCGATCAGAATTAATCCGAGAAAACCCAAAGCCAGTAAGCTTGGAGGACTGAGGTTAATCGTCCTGTGTTGCTTTAAATCAGAACTTTTCATAGATGTTTAAAATATTTAGCAAGACGGCGCAAAGGTTCCAGCAATCCTTCAACCAGTAAAATATCGCCTTCCTGAAGAATCTGATTGGCATCTACGTGATATTGCAATGTAGATCCGCGTTTATGTAATAAGGTCGTGATTTCAGGAGCATGCTTAATCAACTGATTCAGTGGCGTACCATGATGATCCGCATGAATTTCAATTTTGACAATATAATGATCATCCTCAAGCGCCATATAACGACTGACCATAGGATAGCTTAATGACTGTGCCACCCGAACGCCCATATCTTCTTCAGGATGAATGATTTTTTCAACATTGAGATGGGTCAGAATCATGTGATGGGATTTGGATTTGGCCTTCACCCAGATTTTCTTCACGCCCATATTTTTTAAGTGCAATACACACAGAATGCTGGCCTCAATATCCTCTCCAATTGCCACAACAACGGCATCACAGCGCTGAATGTTCAGCTCATCCAGTACATGTTCATCGGTTGCATCGGCAATCACGGCATGGGTCAGTTGATCGGAAATGTTTTCTACATATTTTTTATTCAGGTCGATTCCGATCACTTCATGCTTCAGGCTGATCAGTTGCGTGGCCACGGTCGCACCGAAACTGCCAAGCCCGATGACTGCAAATAATGCCATTTGCTATCCTTAATTATTCTAAATAAAGTATTTTGAGTTATGTTAGCGTTAATCTAATCCAAGATGTTTGAAGTTTTACATAATTGATATAAATCGTTTATTTAGAAAGGAAAAGAACTAAATGGTTGAGAATTGTGTGCTTGATTGGGGAGCTATTGCAACGATTGCTGCCGCAATTTTAACGGTTATCGTGGCTTACTGTATTTCAAAGCAATGGAAAACACAAAAGAGAGTTGAGACAGTTTCAAATATTGCAAAGGAAGTTTATCTGGATATTAAAAAATTTGATAAATATTTTGTCCAATATATTACTTCGCATATTGATAATTTAAATGAAGGACCTAATGAGGGGAATGTGTACTATGGTATTGAAAAAGAATTGAATCCGATTATTTATGATTTATATGTAGGTATGATTTCTAATTTAGAGATCATTCTTGAAGTAGAAAAAGATAAAGATCTTGAACAGCTAAAGGGAAGATTAATTAAAACTTACGAAAAACTTGATCAGCTTCAAAATGACATTTTACATGTAGCTATATTTAGTAAAGATAAAATTTTAGATGATGATCGCAGGAGATATCACAATATTGATATTAAAGTTGCACACGAAGTTTTAACTACAACTCTAAATAGTTTAAAAAAAATCATTAATAAAATTTATTGTATATGAATAAAAAAACCGCCTCGAAAGGCGGTTTATGTTTGAAAGAATTACTTCAAGAAACGTTGATAACCCAGATTATTGGTAATTTCCTGATATGGATAGGTAATGGTTTCGAGAGTTTCGATCAAGCCGTCCGGATTTTGTTGTGCATCGGTCGCTTCAAGACCTACCAGAACACGTCCTTCAGCAGCGCCGTGGTTACGGTAGTGGAATAGGGTAATGTTATGTGTTGGGCCCAGACGTTCCAGGAACATCAGTAAAGCGCCAGGACGCTCCGGGAATTCCACGCGGAACAGGCGCTCATTTTCAATATCGGCATGACCACCGATCAGGTAACGGATATGCAGTTTGGCCACTTCGTCATCAGACAGATCGTCAACGTCATACTGGAACTTTAAGGTTTCATAAATTTCCTGACGTTCTTTCTCGCCATTTTTCAGACTGATGCCGACAAAGACTTGCGCAGCAGAAGCATCGCTGGCACGGTAGTTAAATTCAGTAATATTACGGCCTTGCAAGGCACGGCAGAAACTCAGGAATGAACCTTTCTGTTCCGGAATGGTCACGGCAAAAATCGCTTCTTTGCGTTCACCCAATTCGGTACGTTCAGCGATATAGCGTAAACGGTCGAAGTTCATGTTGGCGCCGCACACAATCGACACCATATTTTTACCTTCGATGCCATGTTCAGCCACGTATTTTTTAATACCTGCCAGAGCCATTGCACCAGATGGTTCTACAATGCTACGGCATTCGTCATAAGTGTCTTTAATCGCTGCACAGACTTCATCCGTATTCACCAGCACCACATTCGGTTCCACGATTGGGCCAGAATTGTCCGATTTTTGCAGACGAATCACATCAAATGGTTTTTCACCAATTTGGGCTACAGCTGTACCATCAGCAAACAAGCCCACAGATGGGAGAATCACACGTTCATTTGCTTCTAAAGCAGCTTTTAAACAGGCAGATTCGTCGTATTCCACTGGAATGACTTTAACGTGGGGTGCGACATCACCTAAATACGCTGCAACACCTGCGATCAGGCCACCACCGCCAACTGCGACAAACACGTAATCCACATCGCGCCATTGGCGAAGAATTTCATTGGCAATGGTGCCTTGGCCAGCAATCACCAGTTCATCATCATAAGGCGGAATGAAAGTCATCCCATCTTCCTGGGCACGTTGAATCGCATATTTATTGGCAACATCAAATGAATCACCATGCAAAACCACTTCGCCACCCAGACGTTTAACCGCCTGTACCTTGATATCAGGTGTGGTTTTAGGCATCACAATAATCGCGCGAATACCCAGCTTTTTCCCTGAGAGTGCCACGCCCTGTGCATGGTTGCCCGCTGAAGCAGTAATAACGCCACGTTCCAGTTGAGATTTCGGCAATTGACTAATGCGGTTATAAGCACCACGTAATTTGAATGAAAAAACCGGTTGTAAATCTTCACGTTTAAAGCGGATGTTATTATTGAGTCGTTCGCTAATTCGTGGTGCTGCTTCGAGTGGAGTTTCGATTGCAACATCGTAGACCGTTGCTTGTAATATTTGTCGAACCAAACGAGACAGCATGTTAATTTTCCATCTAACAGTTTAAAATAGGGGCTTATTGTAACAAACCATACGGCTTTGCGGTTCGAAAATACTGCAAAAGTCCAAAATAGTTGAGTGAAGCCATGAGTCTATATGCAACCCAAGATGAGAAAAAACAAGCAGCAGCTAAAGCCGCTTTAAAACACTTGCCAAAAGGGGGCATTTTAGGCGTAGGTACAGGCAGTACTGTAAACTTTTTAATTGACTTATTACCTGAGCTGCAATTGGAAGCTGCGGTAGCCAGTTCAGAAGCAACTGCACAGCGCTTAAAAAAGCTCGGTATTGAAGTAGTGGATATGAACTCTGTCAATGGTTTAGATGCCTATGTCGATGGCGCAGACGAAATTGATCGTCATATGCATATGATCAAAGGTGGCGGCGCAGCATTGACACGTGAAAAAATTGTTGCCTCTATTGCGAAAAAATTTGTGTGTATCGTGGATGATTCAAAATGGGTTGGACAATTGGGTCGTGAGTTTCCGCTTCCTGTAGAAGTGATTCCAATGGCACGTTCTGCGGTTGCGCGTAAAATTGTATCTTTGGGTGGCGATCCTGCTTATCGTGAAGGTGTGGTAACTGACAACGGTAACGTGATTCTAGATGTGTACAACCTGAATATTCTAAATGCACTTGAACTGGAAAAAACCTTAAACGATATTCCGGGCGTGGTGTGTAACGGTATCTTTGCGATCAACAAAGCAGATATCGCCATTGTCGCGACTGATAACGGAATTGAAGAGCGTACAGCGGTTTAATTAAACTTTCTAGAAAAAATCCCTCTAAATCTCCCTGAGCGAAGTTTTGAAGCACTGCTTTAAAACAAGTGCAAGAAGGGAGACTTTTAAAAGCCCCTCTTTGAAAAAGAGGAGGTTGGGGAGATTAAAAAAACTATAATGACCTTATCCGATCTACCCGAAATCCAAATCACCCGAAATGTCCGTTCAACCCGGTTACGTTTGCGTGTCGATGCGACCCAGATTCGCCTCACAGCCCCGGTTTTTTGCAGCAAAAAACAGATACGGCATTTTATTGAACAATCTGAAAGCTGGCTGATTAAAACCTGGCAATCCCAGCAGGAAAAAATCGAAAATATTGACCGGACGCTACCGAGTGAGCTGCGGTTATTCAATCTAAAAGCACCATTAAAAATTTCTTATCAAAGCCAGAAGAACAACTTCATTTTTGATCATGAAGATCTACAGCTTTGGATCAGTGACCGACATCCTGAAGAATATTTAAAAGCTTTCGTGATTGCCTACGCAAAAGAACATCTTCCTTCATATTTAAATCTCGTCTCACAGCAATGTCATTTGCCTTTTAAAAACTGCAACATTAGACATCCCAAAACCCGATGGGGCAGTTGTTCTGCCAAACATGACATTATGTTGAACAGCGCGCTGGTATTATTTCCTGAACAAGTCGCGCGTTATGTCGCTGTCCATGAACTGGTACATACAAAGCATTTTGATCATAGTCCACGGTTTTGGGCAGAAGTTGCCAAGCATGATCAGCATTTCCAGCAGCATCGTATAACGCTGAAAAATACGCCGTTGCCATATTGGTGGGGTGCCTAAAAGCATAATTAATAAGTCCATATAACTCTATTAAAATAGCCTAAGCAATCTATGCATTTAATCCTCTAAATCGGACTTATCCTGCTGATCAATTAAAAAACCAGCAAACCCCAGTGAAATGGTTTAGAAAACCTCAACTTCCTGTCATACTAGGCTGTATAAAGGAAACATTTATTTGAGGTAATCATCGTGATTTCAGTGGGTATTGTGGGTGGTACGGGTTATACAGGCGTTGAACTTTTGCGTCTTTTGCTACGACATCCAGATGTAAATGTAACAGCACTGACATCACGTACTGAAGCAGGCCGTCGTGTAGATGACATGTTCCCGAGCTTGCGCGGGCATACCGATCTTAAATTTTCCGATTTAAGTCTGGATTTATTAAAATCATGCGATGTGGTGTTCTTTGCAACGCCGCATGGTGTCGCAATGAAACATGCCGAAGAGCTGGTTGCTGCAAATACAAAAGTGATCGACTTAGCAGCAGATTTCCGTTTACAAGATCTTGAACAGTTCGAAAAATGGTATGGCATGCAACATGCATGTCCAGAACTGTTAAAAGATTCTGTATACGGTTTATCTGAATTGAATCGTGAAGAGATTAAAAAAGCCAATGTGATCGGGAATCCGGGGTGTTATCCAACCACAGTTCAGTTAGGTCTGGCGCCAGTTTTAAAAGCGGCTGAAGTATTGGTGAAACCTGAAAGCATTATTATCGATGCCAAGTCGGGTGTATCAGGTGCAGGTCGTAAAGCTAGTCTGGGCATGATTTATTCTGAAAATGCTGATAACTTTAAGGCCTATGGTGTAGCGGGTCATCGCCATCATCCTGAAATTGTCGAAGCACTGGAAAATATTTCAGGTCAAAAAAATGTGTTTGATCATATTTTATTTGTACCGCATTTGGTGCCAATGATCCGTGGTATGTTGTCGACCATCTATATCGATTTAACTGAAGCAGGCCAAGCAGCAGATTTACAAGCGCTATATGAGCAGTTCTATGCCAATGAAGCATTTGTCGATGTTATGCCGGCGGGTGGCTCACCCGAAACCCGTTCAGTGCGTGGAGCGAATCAGTTGCGTATTGCCTTGTATAAGCCACAACCAACAAAGCTGGTGATCCTGGTTGCACAAGACAATCTGGTAAAAGGCGCAGCAGGTCAGGCTGTCCAAAACATGAACCTGATGTTTGGTTTTGCTGAAGATGCTGGCTTAAATAATATTGGTTTATTACCATAAAAAACGTATTAGAACTTCACACACATTTAGATTTGCATTTAAATGTGTGTCTTGATTAAAGCAAACAAGAGATCAAAATGCCGAATAACGAGTCAAATACGACGCTTCCTCAGGAACCCGGTACTAAGAAACCATTCATGAAAGGCAATACGCCCTTAGCCATTGGTGCGGCTGTATTGATCTTAAGCAGTGGCGTACTCGGATATACCGTAGGACATCGTCAGGGTTTGACTGCGGCGGGTTATGATGCGGATGCAGAGCAACTGGTCGATGTGGTACAGACTCAGAAAGCCAGTCTGGAAACACTGAACAAGACGCTGAATACTGCGGTTCAGGAGCGTGATCTGGCTGTCAGTAATGCCAATGATCTGTATCTGGCCATGACCAAGGCACGTGATGAACAGGTGCAGGCCGAAAGTGTGGGAACCATTTATCGCGAGATCTTGCGTCAGCGTGGTGGTCTGGCATTGGCGGTTCAAAACCTGTCGATTAAACCATTACCCGAAAATGCCTTTGAATACCAGATTGATCTGGTTCAGGTCAGTCCAGGCAAAAGCCGTGCCTCAGGTAGTGTGGAATTGCGCCTGATTAAAGGTGCGGAAATTCTGGTGGTGCCACTGGAAGATAAAAACTTTAATTTTGAAAATTATGAGCGACTCACTGGCCGCTGGACCATGCCTAAGGGCTTTAAGCCAGAATTTATTGAAGTGCGTCTTACTGGTGCCAAACCTGTGATTCGTCGTTTTAGTTGGGAACAGGGCAAAGCAGTAGAAAATCAGTCTGCCACCTTGTCCGAAATTCCGAAAACCGAAGCAAATGCAAATTAAGTGTGAAATATAAATCTTATGCCAAGCAATAAACGTCAAATGTGTTTAAGTGATATTAAAAATTCTTTTAATGAGTCTGGAATCGTTGATTGGCATATCAGCCCACGTTTAGCAAATGAACCCTCTGAAGACGGTGATTCTGACTTAGCTGTACAGACCGCACCGCCAGAACTGAAACGTCCACCGTTGTATGCCGTTGTTTTATTAAATGACGACTATACGCCGATGGAGTTTGTAATTGAAATTTTACAACAATACTTTGCAATGAATCTTGACCAAGCTACACAAGTAATGCTAACTGTACATTATGAAGGAAAGGGTGTAGCTGGGGTTTATCCTCGAGACATTGCGGAGACCAAAGCGAACCAAGTCAATAATTATGCTCGATCACAAGGTCATCCGTTACTTTGCCAAATAGAGCCTAAAGATTAAGGGGGTTACATGCTCAGTCGTCAATTAGAAGTATCACTACGTTTGGCTGTCAGCATGGCTCGTCAAAAGAGACATGAGTTCCTGACCGTAGAACATTTATTGTTAGCCTTGCTCGACAATGATTCAGCCGTGAATGCTCTCAAAGCATGTGGTGCGGACATCATCGTGTTGCGTAAGGAATTAGAAGAGTACGTAGAACAACATACCCCTAAACTTGGTGAAAATAGTGATCAGGCACCACACCCGACAGAAAGCTTCGACCGGATCTTGCAACGCGCGATTTTTCACGTGCAGTCAAGCGGCGGCGATCGTACTGTAGAAGGTGCTGATATTCTGGTTGCCATGTATTCTGAGCGTGACTCATTTGCAGTCTATCTGCTGAAACGTCATCAAATTAACCGTCTGACCCTGACTCAGTACCTGTCTCATGGTACCCGTAAAGAAGATGTACAGTCTGAAGAAGAAATCGAAGATCTAGATGGCGAATCAGCATCTTCAGCAAGTTCAGGTCCACTTGAACTTTATACCACTAACCTGAATGTTGAAGCACAAAAAGGTAAGACCGATCCACTGATTGGTCGTGAAAAAGAAATCGAGCGTGCCGCGCAAATTCTTTGCCGCCGTCGTAAAAATAACCCACTCCTTGTCGGTGATCCAGGTGTCGGTAAAACCTCGATTGCTGAAGGGCTGGCTTGGTTAATTGTCAATGGTAAAGCGCCAAAACCACTGGAAAATGCTGAAATTTTCAATCTGGACATTGGTGCTTTGGTGGCAGGAACTAAATACCGTGGCGACTTTGAAAAACGCTTGAAACAGCTTTTAAATGCGTTGAAAAAGAAACCTGAAGCAGTGCTGTTTATTGATGAAATTCACATGATTATTGGTGCAGGCTCGAGTATGGGCAGTACCATGGATGCATCGAATCTGATCAAACCGGCGCTGGCAAATGGTTCTTTACGCTGCATCGGGTCAACCACATTCCAGGAATACCGTCAGGTCTTTGAGAAAGATCATGCTTTATCGCGTCGTTTCCAGAAAATTGATGTGAATGAGCCATCTATTTCTGAAACTATTGATATCCTACGTGGTCTGAAATCGAAGTTTGAAGATTTCCATCATGTGGAATATGAAGATCAAGCCTTAGTGTCTGCGGTAGAACTTTCTGCGAAATTTATCAACGACCGTTTCTTGCCAGATAAGGCGATTGATGTCATTGATGAAGCCGGTGCTCAGCGCCGTTTAAAAGCGGAGCAAGACGACAGTTTGATTACTGTGGAAAATATTGAAGACATCGTCTCTAAAATTGCGCGTATTCCACCGAAAACTGTTTCTAAAGATGATAAGAGCGTGCTGGAAAATCTTGAGCGCGATCTGAAACGTGTGGTCTTTGGTCAGGATGAAGCGATTGAGGCCTTGGCATCTGCGATTAAACTGTCACGTGCCGGTTTGAAGTCTCCAGATAAGCCTGTAGGTAGTTTTGTCTTTGCGGGTCCTACAGGTGTTGGTAAAACCGAAGTGACCAAGCAGCTCGCGAAACAGATGGGTGTAGAGCTGGTTCGTTTCGATATGTCCGAGTACATGGAACGCCATGCGGTATCTCGTTTAATCGGTGCACCTCCAGGCTATGTCGGTTTTGATCAAGGTGGCCTGCTCACCGATGCGATTCATAAAAATCCGCATTGTGTACTGTTGCTAGACGAGATCGAAAAAGCGCATCCAGATGTGTTTAACCTGTTATTGCAGATTATGGATCATGGTTCATTGACTGATAACAACGGGCGTAAATCTGATTTCCGTAACGTGGTCTTGGTACTCACCACCAATATTGGTGCTGAAAGTATTTCGCGTGTCAGCATTGGCTTTATGGAACAAGACAATAGCAACGACAATCAGGAAGCGATGAAGAAAGCCTTCTCGCCGGAATTCCGTAACCGTCTCGACGGCGTGATTCAGTTCAAGGCATTGCCAAGCAGCATCATTGAAAATGTCGTTGATAAATTCCTGACTGAACTACAAGCACAACTGGATGACAAAAAAGTCATGCTGGAAGTGGATCAGAGTGCACGTGAATGGATGTCGGAACATGGCTATGACCGTTTAATGGGCGCACGTCCAATGCAACGTTTGATTCAGGAACATCTGAAAAAACCGCTGGCTGAGATGATCCTGTTTGGTGAACTTGCTGAAAATGGCGGCAATGTTGCAGTATCGGTGAAAAAAGAAAATGGTAAAGCGGTTGGCTTAAAACTTGAAGTTTTTGAAGACCAGACTGCTGAACCGGCCTAATGAACGAAAAAGATTAAACCCGTGCTTGCACGGGTTTTTTCATGCACTCATATTTTAAATCATTAAATTCATTCATACAGTTCAATAAATAAATTATGGATATTCAAGTTAGCAAGCTGTTCACGACATTTTTACTGTTTTTAGTCACGGCATTGATGGAAATTTTAGGCTGTTATTTTCCCTACCTGATTTTAAATCAGGGCAGAAGCCACTGGTTATGGATTCCGACAGCTCTGGCTTTGGCGGCTTTTGTCTGGCTGTTAACCTTGCATCCAGCTGCTTCAGGACGGATCTATGCCGCTTATGGTGGTATCTATATTTTTTCAGCACTGATGTGGTTGCGCTTCGTTGATCAAGTCACACTGTCACGTTGGGATCTGCTTGGTGGCATGGTGGTAATACTGGGCGCATTGATTATTATCTTGCAGCCGCAAGGCTTGGTGCGTTAGCAGGATATAATAACAAACCTTATCAAAAAAGGTAGCTAGAGCTACCTTTTTTTGTTTTTGGATTTTTTAATTTCAAATCAAACTTGATGTCTTATTTACTTAGTTTATTTTAATTTGCAATCTTTCTGGGAAATATCCGTTTTATAGGTTTGTGTTTGCGAACTCAGACTGAGTTCAACCTTATAAGGGTTCTCAATCTGATAGCGATGTTCAAAGAAAATTTCACAATTATTGAGTAGATTATTACGAATGACTTTCATCACTTCTTTGCGCCCCAAGTCTTTTTCAAACTGGCTAAAATCGGGCGTGATGATCATGCCTTTCAGTGTGGTTTTATTGGCACTTAACTGTAATTGTTCAATAATCGTATTTTGATCAATCTGCAATGGTAAAGTTCTGGAATCCTCTGCACTGAGCACTGCGAGTAATTCATTCAGCTCAGCTTTTTTCTGAATTTTAAATTTGCTGTCAATAATATTTTTTTCTTGAAGATATTGGTCAAATTCAGAAGCATGCACCGGTAAGGCGACACTGCTAAAACCAGTCAAGAGTGCCAAAGCCCAATATTTTTTTTGCATTGTATAAAATCACTTTTTATTCCATTTCAATAATGATTATAAGAGCTGAGACAAAAAAAGCACCAGAGATTGGTGCTTAATTTGTGAAGATTCATCTTAAAAAAATTAGTCTTTTTTCAGATTTTCATTAATCAGGAATTCAATCAAAGCTTTTTGCGCGTGCAAGCGATTTTCCGCTTCATCCCAAACTACGGCATTTTTATGGTCAAGCAGATTTTCTGAAATCTCTTCACCACGATGCGCAGGCAAGCAGTGCATAAACAAGCAATCCGGATGTGCAAGATCCATCAGACGTTCATTCACCTGATAATCTGCAAAGGCTTTTTCACGGATCTTTTGCTCTTCTTCCTGGCCCATGCTTGCCCAAACGTCAGTCACGATCAGGTCGGCATTTACCGCTGCATCTTCAGCAGAAGGAACCAGTTCCACGCAATGCGCAAATTCAGACAGGAATTTTTCTTGTGGCTCATAGCCTTTTGGCGCTGCAATTTTCAGATTAAAGCCCCACATATGTGCAGCTTCAATATAAGAGTTACACATATTGTTGCCATCACCGATCCAGGCCACAGTTTTCCCTTCAATTGAGCCACGTTGCTCTACATAGGTCTGCATGTCAGCAAGTAACTGGCAAGGGTGGTGATCATCTGTTAAAGCATTAATCACAGGAACTTTTGAATAAGATGCAAAACGCTCCACGATATCATGACCGAAAGTACGGATCATCACGATATCCAGCATGCTTGAAATCACACGTGCAGAATCTTCAATCGGTTCACCACGACCTAACTGGGTATCGCGTGAAGACAGGAAAATCGCGCTACCACCAAATTGGCTCATGCCAGCTTCAAACGAAACACGCGTACGGGTACTCGATTTTTCAAAAATCATGCCCATCACTTTACCAACAAATGGTTGGAACACTTCATTGTTATGCTGTTTGCGCTTAAGCTCAATTGCGCGTTGCAAAATCTGGTTAAGTTCTAAAGTTGATAAATCGCGTAAGGTGAGAAAGTGACGGAGAGCCATTCGTTACTCCACAATAATTGCCGAAAAACTCGATCAACAATCAGTTGTTGGTTAGTTTAAGAAAAAATACGGAATCGGCTAATATACTATAAGCAATGAAAAATGCAAAAAAACTAGACTTTTTGATGACCGTCTAAAAAGCGATCCACACAATAACTGATGTATTTGTCGATTTCCTGATCATCTTCCTGTACCGGAATTCCCATCAGAATACGCCATTCCAGATTGCGCAAAATACCAAAATACAGCTGCGCCGAATATTGCGGATTCTCGCAATGTAATAAACCTTGCGCATCTGCCTGTTCTAAGGCCGTGGCAATGGCACTTTGCACATGCACCGGGCCTCGCTCATGAATATGCTGAGCAAGTTCAGGATTACGCTGGCTTTGTTCCAGCACCAGACGCATAAAGGCCGAGTTTTCCGGTTGCATAATCTGGTGATAAAAATTAAGCAACGTGTGTACTAAATAACTACGAAAATCCAGTGCCATCAGTTCGATCGGAATACTGATATCTTCAAAAAACTTGATACGACGATAATCGCAGATGGCTTTAAACAAGCCCTCTTTATTGCCAAAGTACTTATAAATAGAGGCTTTAGAGCCACCGGCATGCTGGACGATATCATCCAGAGACACAGCATCATAACCCCGTTCCAGAAATAGCTCGGTTGCACTGATCAGCAGCGCAACACAACGCTCATGACCACGTTTGGTCTGTGGCAGATCTTTGGCGAGCGGTTCTAGGGCGAGGTCTTGCATAGGAGATAGTACATCAACATGTCAATAGAGATTGAAACGCCATCATAGCAAATATATGCACATATTTCATAATTGCGCCAGATAAGTGCGCTATTTGCTAATTAGGTAAAGCAAAACTTAAAAATTTGACTAAAGTTTTAGAGTATTTGTTCTATCAGGTTATGGAATGAGCAAGCCAAATGAGTATACTCGAATTTCAATAATTATAGCCAAGACTGTGGAAAAGGAAGATGACAGAACAAATGTCTGCAGGTCTAAGATTTAGACAAGCGCTTGAAGTCGAGAAACCATTGCAAATTATGGGCACGGTAAATGCCTATGCTGCCATGATGGCCAAACAGGTCGGTTATAAAGCCATTTATTTATCAGGTGCGGGTGTCGCGAATTATTCTTATGGTTTGCCTGATCTGGGCATGACCAGCCTGGATAATGTTCTTGAAGATGTACGCCGGATCACTGAACGTGTGGATACACCTTTACTGGTTGATATCGATACCGGTTGGGGCGGTGCATTAAATATTGCCCGCACGATTAAGCAGATGATTGCAGCAGGAGCCGCTGCGGTTCATATTGAAGATCAGGTGGCACAGAAGCGTTGTGGTCATCGTCCAAATAAAGAAATCGTATCGCAGCAGGAAATGGTCGATCGTATCAAAGCGGCTGTAGATGCGAAAACCGATTCAAACTTCGTGGTGATGGCGCGTACCGATGCGCTACAAAAAGAAGGCTTGCAAGCCGTGATTGATCGTGCTTCTGCCTGTGTTGAAGCGGGTGCAGATGCGATCTTTGCTGAGGCGATGACCGATATCACCATGTACCGTACAGTGTGTGATGCGGTCGGTGTGCCAGTCTTGGCAAATATTACCGAATTTGGTGATACACCGTATTATACGGTTGATGAACTGGCGGAGCAGGGCATTGGCATGGTGCTGTATCCGTTATCAGCGACACGTGCAATGCAAAAAGCCGCACTTGAAGTGATGCGTTCAGTACGCGAACATGGTACTCAGGTAAATGTGCTGGATATTATGCAACAACGAAAAGAACTCTACGAATTTTTAGATTATCACAGCTTCGAAGACACATTAGATAAACTGTTTAAACAGGAGAATTAAAAAAATGGCTGAAGGAAAAGTACTCACTGGCGCAGGATTGCGCGGACAAGTGGCAGGTAAAACCTCACTTTCAACAGTAGGCAAAAGTGGCGCAGGTCTGACCTATCGCGGCTATGACGTGCAGGATCTGGCTGAACATTGCCAGTTTGAAGAAGTCGCTTATCTGATTTTCTTCGGAGAATTGCCGACTGCAGAGCAATTGGCTGCCTACAAAGCCAAACTGAAATCCTTGCGCACTTTACCTCAGGCATTAAAAGAAGTCCTTGAGCGTATTCCTGCCGACTCGCATCCAATGGATGTGATGCGTACTGGCGTTTCCATGCTGGGCAATCTTGAAACTGAGCAGTCTTTTGAGCAGCAACAGGATATCGCAGACCGCATTTTGGCAACTTTGCCGGCAATCATTTGTTACTGGTATCGTTATAGTCATGACGGCGTACGTATTGAAGAAAATACTGACGATGATTCGATTGGTGCACAGTTCCTGCATCTTCTGCATGGTGAAAAACCAAATGAGCTACATGAACAGGTAATGAATGTTTCCTTGATTCTGTATGCAGAGCATGAATTCAATGCTTCGACTTTTACCGCTCGTGTGTGTGCATCAACGCTGTCAGATATGCATTCCTGTATTACCGGTGCAATCGGTTCCTTGCGTGGCCCTCTACATGGCGGTGCCAACGAAGCTGCGATGGACATGATCGAAAACTGGAAGTCGCCTGAAGAAGCTGAACGTGAAATGCTGGGCATGCTGGAACGTAAAGAAAAAATCATGGGCTTCGGTCATGCGATCTATAAGAACAATGATCCGCGTAATGGCATTATTAAAGTCTGGTCGGAGCGTTTGGCCAAAGATGTCGGTGATACCGTACTTTATCCAGTGTCAGTGCGCTGCGAAGAAGTCATGTGGCGTGAGAAGAAATTATTCTGTAATGCGGATTTCTTCCATGCTTCGGCTTATCATTTCATGGGCATTCCAACCAAGTTGTTTACCCCGATCTTTGTTATGTCACGTGTGACAGGTTGGGCAGCGCATGTGATGGAACAGCGTGCAGATAACCGTATTATCCGTCCAAGCGCGGACTATACCGGTCCAGAACTACGTAAAGTAGTGCCAATCGCTGAGCGTTCTACAGCGGCTTGATCCGTAAATGTCCTAGAATAAAAATAAGGTCTCAATTGAGACCTTATTTTTTTTAGTGAATTCTGTTATCGACTTAACAGTGCCGGATCTTCAATGCTATAACCTGTTTCAAAAGGAATACCCAGATACTTTACTATTACCAGGGTTTTATTCTGTTTCGGAACTTTATAGGCCTGGCTAATTTTCAAGCCTTGCTGATAACTGACTGCTTGCTGAACCGGACTTTTTTGTAAGCTGGATTTTACTTGATATTGATAGGTCCATTTTGGCACTTTTTCCTGAGGATCATGCCAGGCAGGCGCGCTACCTTTTTTTGTCTTTAACACCTTAAGCTGTGGTTTTGATTTTTGAATTGGATTTAATGGAACTAAACGTTTTTTGATTTTGGCAATGTCCTGATCAAACTTGCGACTGTCTTGATCATAATCGATGCGCTTGGTTTTAGGATTGATATATAAGGAATTGACCTGAACCAGCTGATTTGGTTTTTGGGATTTAAAATTATAATAATATAGTTGAGGCAAGCGTCCACGACCATCAAGATAATGACGCATGATATAAAGCTTCTGTTCTTTGACTTCATAGCCTAGAACTTCAATATTTTGTGGACCGCCTACGGTAGCGAAAGCCAGAGTGGGCAAGCTCAGAGGGAGCAGGAGCAGTGCAGTTTTAATATTCATGGTCATTCCACCCTCAAAAAAATAGATTGGCATTTGATCATGCCAATCTATCTTAAAATACGGTAGAAATAATGAAGCTTATTCAGGCTATACAGTAACTTTGAAAGCTTAGCTGTTATTCAACAGATTGATCATGTCATGTGCAACCACAGCTGACAGTTTGTTGAGGCGTTCAAGTGGCGAGCCTTTGAGATAATACTGGAACTGATGGATTTGCGTGCCGTCATTAATGGCCACAAAAAATGTTCCTTCCGGTTTCTCTGGTGTCGCGCTACCACCTGGTTTAAGTAACCCTGTACAGGCGATAATCCAGTCAGCATCACGGAACATTTTTTTACCTGCTTCCGCCAGAGCAACTGTTACCGGCATAGATTCCGCAGTATGACTATTGATCAGATTCTTGGAAATGCCCAATACTGAAGTCTTGACACTTACATCGTAACAGATCAAACCACCAATCAGAATTTCGGCACCTTCTCCTTTACAAATGGAGAACTGGCTACTGAGATATCCAGAACTTGCGCTTTCGATAAAGGCAATTTTTATGTTTTTCTCTTCGAGTAAGCCGCAACAGGTTTTTATCATAGTCTCTATATTTTCTTTGTGAGAGTGATTTTAGATCAATTTAGACAGATTTTTTCTGTCGATCAACTCCAAGTATATTTATATTTTTATGAAAGTTAAAATTTTTTTCATAGATTAGGGTCTGTTGACATTTACTGTTCATAATTAACCCTATAAAGGTAGCCATAAAAATATACAGGCTAAAGCAACAGAACTTTGATAATTTCTTTTGAGCTTGTCATATC